>PWOE01000077.1 GCA_003557585.1 Candidatus Nealsoniibacteriota bacterium
GAGGTTATCGTTGTCAGTGGCGATATGGACATTCTTCAGTTGGTCAACCAAAACACTAAAGTCTATCTTTTAAAGAGAGGCATCAAGGAAGCTCTTCTTTGTGACAAAGAGAAAGTTGAGGAGATATATCAAGGAATCTCAGTAAATCAATTAGCTGATTACAAAGGATTGAAAGGAGATCCTTCAGATGATGTTCCCGGCGTTCCAGGGATTGGCGAAAAGAGAGCAATTGCCTTAATTAAGGAATTCAATTCGATAGAAGAAATCTATAATTTGATTGATAAAAAAGACCCACAGATTAACAAGTTAGACCCAAAAATTTTAGAGAAACTTGAGAAGTATAGAAAAGAGGCTTTCTTGAGCAAAGAGCTTGTCTCCATTAAAAAAGATTTTTCCATCGATTTTGACTTGAAAGAAACCTATTGGCGAGGATTTCAAGAAGAAGAAGCAAAAAAAGTTTTTGATAAATTCGGGTTTCACTCTTTAGCAAAAAGGATTTCAAAAAAAGATAGGAAGGAGAATCTGTCTCTTTTTTAAATTGTAAAAAGAGATAAAAAAAGATAAAATATTATCAATGAAAAGAGATCTTTCAACCGAATTAGAAAAATCTGAGCTTGAAGACACCTTAGAAGGGCTTAAGATTGACATTCGCTTAACTAAAGCGACTCTTTTGTTTTTCATATTAATTTCACTTTTCTTTCGAGTCTATACAGCGGCTAACTTCTCTTTTGCTATTCCGATCATTCTTTTTGTCTGGCTATTGATATATTTCGTCAATGAAAGACTTATCAAGAAGATGCAAAGCAGTGAAGAGGTTTACAGCTTTTACTTTAGATCTCTTATCCTTGAAGCCTTTCTGTTGACACTAATTATCCACTTTTTGGGAGGCATAGAATGGATAGGAGGATTCTTCTATATCTTAATTATTTCACTTGGTTCAGTGGTTTTGCCGAAAAAGAAGACGATGGCTCTGGTTCTCATGGTCTCTCTTTTCTATGTATCTCTCGTCAGCCTTGAGTTTTTTCAGATTATCCCCCATCACAACTTATTTCTAGAACAGCAAGGAATTGATCTTTATACAAACCCAGTTTATCTAATAATTACAACTATCACCTTGATAGCATTTATCTTCTTTTCCGCAGACATGATTGGTTCTTTCTCAGAAAATTTAAGAGACAAAAGAAGAAAGCTTATCAAGGTTCAGGAAGAAGTCAATGAAGCATTTCAAGAAGTAGAAGAAGCTAAGAATGTTCTTGAGGTCAGAGTTGCGGCAAGAACAAGAGAATTAGAGGCTTTAACTGGCAATCTAGAGGAGCAGGTTAAAGAGAGAACTAAAGAGCTAGAAAAGAAGATAAAAGAGCTAGAAAAGGTAAATAGGCTGATGGTGGGCAGAGAGATGAAGATGATAGAGCTTAAAAAAGAGATTAAAAAGAGCAAAGGTAAGAAAAAATAGATGTCTTTAAAAGATACAGCCGACAACTTAAAGAAGACAAAAGGCAATGTTAGAGGCGATATCGTTCTGGGCAGTTTTGCCTATATCAAAGAGAAAGAGGGTGAAGAAGGAATTAAAAAAGTTAAAGAGAGATTAATTGAATTGAACTATGATAACTCCTTAGACAGATTAAGTCCGATGGAGTGGTATCCTGAACATTTAAGTGTAATGGTTATTTTAGCAGCTAAAGAGATTTTTAATTGGCAAAAAGAAGATATCTTTGAGATGGGCAAGACAGCTAACAAGCAATCATTTATTACCAAAACGGTCATCAAATACTTTGTTTCTGTAGAGAGAGCTTTCAAAGAAGCATCAAGGTATTGGGATAAGTATTTTGATTTTGGCGCATTAGAGCCGATAGAGATGGATAAAAAGAAGAAGATAATTAAAATCGCGATAAAGGGTCACAAGTTTCATCCAGATATCTGTCATTATCAAGCAGGCTTTATCTCAAAAATTGCTCAATTAGCTTTAGGCAAAAGAGTCGATGTCACAGAGACAGAGTGCCCGTTTAAAGGAGGTTCCGATCATGAATATTTAATAAGTTGGCGATGAGTGAAGAATTACTAAAAAAGAATCTTGAAAGGGTCAAAGAGGATTTAGACGACTTGCAAAGATATGTTGACGAGCTCACTATCTTCTTGCCTTTGCCATTTTGCACAGTCAACCCTCTGAATATTATTCTAGGTGCCAACAAGTCATTTCAAGAAATCAGTGGCTATAACGAGATGGAGGTTATTGGTAACGGTATCGACTTTCTTTTTTTAGAAAAGAGAGAGCTTGGATCTTTTAAAAAAGAGGTAGCCTCAAAGAAGACCAGAATCACCAAAGAAGTTACTTTGATAAGAAAAGATAAGAAAAGAATTCCTGTGAGTATATCTGCTTTAGCAAGGACCGATAATAACGATGACTTTCTGGGCTACTTTTTAACTTTGTCTGATATTAGCGAGAGCAAAAAGTTTCAGGAGAAGCTAGAAGAAAAAGTAAAGGAAAAGACAAGAGCCTTAGAAGGCAAGACAAAAGAGCTATCGGACTCTCAGGCAGCAATCTTAAATATTCTTGAGGATACTGAAGAGTCGAGGCAAAAAGCAGAAGAGGAGAGAAACAAGACAGCGGCAATTATTCATAACTTCACAGATGGCATACTTGTTTTCAACAAGAAAAATATATTAGAGATAATAAATCCTAAAGCTGAGAGTCTTTTTCATCTGGAATCATCTGAAATAAGTGGCAAAAGATTCAAGTCACTTAAAGCTAATAAAAAGATAAAGCCATTAATCAAAGAGATAGCCGAGAGCCCAGACTTTAATGGAAAATCCAGTGAAGGGTCTTTCAGGAGAGAGATTGAGATAGATGAAGGCAAGACAATTGAGATAACAACAGTACCAATTCTTAGAGGTGACGAAAAAACAGGCACCTTGGTCGTTTTGCACGATATAACAAGAGAAAAGATGGTTGAAGAGATGAAAAGTGAATTTGTCTCTATCGCAGCACATCAATTAAGAACCCCAATCTCAGCAATGAAGTGGACGATGACTATGCTCTTAGACGGTGATTTAGGCGATTTAAATGATGAGCAAAAAGATTTAGTTGAAAAGACATATGCATCAAATGAGAGAATGGTTAATCTAATTAATGACCTTCTCAATGTTTCTAGAATCGAAGAAGGAAGATATCTTTACAAGCCCGCTCACATCTCTTTCAGTAAGGTATTGAATCCTGTAGTTAAGTCATACAGAGATGAGATTAAAAGAAGGGGTATCAAGTTCAGAACTAAGATACCCAAGAGATCCTTGCCCAGAGTCGCTGTTGATACAGAAAAGATTACTCTGGTTCTGCAAAATCTTTTAGATAATGCGATGAAATATACTCCCAAGGGAGGTCAGGTCACCCTTGACGTCAAGGTAAAGAATAAAGAGATTGAAGTATCTATTAGAGACACTGGCGTTGGGATTCCTAAAGACCAACAGCAACGACTATTTTCCAAGTTCTTTAGAGCAGCAAATGTTATCAGGATGGAGACAGAAGGCTCAGGTCTAGGCCTCTTTATCTGCAAGAATATAATAAAAGCTCACAAAGGTGAGATATCATTTGAATCGAAGGAAAATCAGGGTAGTGTTTTCCATTTTACCCTACCGACCATCGCCACTAAAAAAGAGTTTGATGATTTTTTAAAAACATTGTAGAATAAGACTAGAAACAATATGTCAAAGAAAGTATTAATCATTGAGGACGAAGAGATACTATTAGAGCTTCTTGAAAAAAAGCTCGTTCAAGAGGGTTACGATGTTAAAGTAGCCAAGGATGGCGTCGAGGGGCTTGAAAAGATTGAAGAAAGAAAGCCAGATATCATTCTATTAGATATAGTTATGCCGAGAATGGGAGGCTTTGAGGTTATGAAAGAGCTTCAAAAAAAAGAAGAGTTCTCTGATATTCCGATTATAATCATCTCTAATTCTGGTCAACCAGTTGAGCTCGATTTGGCTCAAAAGCTTGGCGCTAGAGATTGGTTAATCAAAACAGACTTTGATCCAAAAGAAGTAATTGACAAAGTAATTAATCAAATTGGCAAATAATTTTATTAAATATGGCTTCCAAAATTTTAGTAATTGAAGATGATAAATTCTTAAGGGAGTTAATCACTCAAAAGCTTAAGAGAGAGGGCTACGATGTTCGTGAAGCTGTTGACGGTGAAGATGGAGTGAAGAAGGTTACAGAAGAGAAACCAGATATAATTCTATTAGATCTTATCTTACCAGGAATTGATGGCTTTGAGGTCTTATCCAAGATAAAAGATAATCCCGAGAGAAAAGATGTTCCAGTCGTTATTCTTTCTAATCTAGGCCAGAAAGACGATGTTGAAAGAGGTCTCAAGCTTGGTGCAGTTGATTTTCTAATTAAGGCTCATTTCACACCTGGAGAAATCATTGAAAAAGTTGAGGCTGTTTTAGGTAAGAAAAAGTAATTTACTCAATAATGCCGCACCCTGATTTCAAAGACAGCTTGTCTGTCTCAAGGGGGCGGTTTTTTAAAAGATGCCAGAACTTCCTGAGGTAGAAACGACAAAAAAAGACTTATCTAAAAAGACAATCCTTGAAAAGGTAAAGGGTTGTTGGGTCGGTTTACCTAACCGAACTTTCATTCGTTCTGATTTCAAGAAGAGAGATTACAGTGAAATAATTAAGGGAGGCAAGATAGAGAACGTTTACAGAAAAGGTAAAAATATAATAATTGATTTATCTAATGGAGTCTCAATATTGATGCATCAAAAGATATCTGGCCATATACTCTTTGGTAAATGGCAGTATGATTCTGGTAAATGGATCTCTAAGGACAAGCTTCTTGCGCAAAAGATAAATTCATTCATCTATTTCATCATCTTCTTAACTAATGGCAATATGATTGCTTTGTCTGATCCAAGAAAATTTTTTAAAGTTGAATTCTGGAAAAAAGAAGACTTAGAAGAGTCTCAAGCGATAAAGGAGTTAGGCCCCGATGCTTTAGAAATTGATTTAAAGAGATTGCAAGGTCTTCTTGGAAAAAGAAAGCAAGGGATAAAGAAGCTTCTACTTAACCAATCATTTATTAGTGGCATAGGTAACATCTATTCTGATGAAATGCTCTGGGATGCAGCTATTAGTCCGTTTCGTAAAGCAAACTCGCTCAAAGAAGACGAGACGAAGAAGCTTTTTAAATCGATGCGCAAGATATTAAAGGAGTCTTTGCGCTACAAAGGAGATAGCACCAGCGATTATAGATTGATTACTGGAGAAGAGGGATCTTATCAGAAAAGACACAAAGTTTACCAAAGAGACGGTGAGAAGTGCCCAAGAAATGATGGCGGTATTATTAAAAGAGAGAAGTTTGGCAATAGATCTCTTAGATATTGCCCAATTTGTCAGAAGTAAGATGTTTATACTTGTTTACGGCAAAGACTTTTATAGAGTCAACAAAAAGATAAAAGAGATAGTTAACAGTTACGACAAATCAAAATTGATAGCCCTCGACGAGCAACAAGATTATCTAAATATAATTAAGGGTGAATTCACTCAAGAATCAATTTTCAAAGAAGATAAAATCATTCTTCTAGATAATTTATTAAAATCAATTCAACAAGAAAAAAATCTAAAATTAAACAAAAAACCTCAAAAAGTTATTGTTATTGCTAAAGAAGAAAAAGTTCTCAAGAAAGACCTGTCTTTTTTTGAGAAGAATGGAAAAGTTTTTAATTTTGAGCCATTGAAAAAGCCAGAATTGATATCTTGGATTAAAGAAGAAGTGAAATCAAGAAAAGGCGAGATAGAGAAAGATGCTATAGATCTATTGGCCGACTTTACTGGTAATGACTTGTGGCTAGTTAGCAATGAAATTGATAAGTTAATTTCCTACAAGAAAGGGGTTATAGAAAAAAAGGACGTAGCCTTGTTGACTCGTCCTAAAATTGAGGGCGACATATTTAAAGCAATCGATTTTCTTGCATCTAAAAAGAGAAAGGAAGCTCTAGATCTCTTTTATAGGCACATCGAAAAAGGAGATCACATTCTTTATCTAATTACGATGATTGCTTATCAATTCAGAAACTTAATCATTGTTAAGATGTCTAAGGGAAAAGAGAGCAAAGAATTAGGGATGCACCCATTTGTTTTTTATAAAAGCTTTCAGCAAGCAAAAAGATTTACAGAGAGTGATTTGAAATTGATTTACGATAAGATAATAGAGACAGAAGAGCTAATTAAAACGGGAAAAGCGGATCCGGAGACCGCTTTTGATATGCTGATTACAAGTATATCCTAAACTACGCTTCTTTTTTAACAACCATCTTGGTTATCCTTGATTTTTTGCGTGAAGCGTTGTTTTTTTTAATGAAACCAGTTTTTGCTGCCTTATCAACAACCTTATAATATTTTGGCAAAATCTCTTCTGCCTCTTTGTGCTTCTTTTCGCTAATCAGCTTTTTAATCTTTTTAGCTGTAGCTTTCATCTCCTTTTTCTTCTTAAGGTTGCGTTCTTTCTTTGTTTTGCTTTGTTTAAGCGCCTTTTTGGCTGATTTTATTAGTGGCATAATCTTTTTTGAAATTATACTGCTAGATTAGCAGAAAAGAATCTTTCTTGCAAGAGAGATTTAATTATGGAAAGCAATTATTAATTATGTTATTATTAAGTTATGATATCTTACTTAAAAGGAAAAATCATACTTAAAAAAGAGAAGTCGGTTGTTTTGGTTGCTAACAACGTTGGCTACGAAGTCTTTTTAGCCCCATCAACAATTGAGAAGATATCTTCAAGCAAAGAGACTAGCTTTTTTTGTTCGCCGAGAATGAGAAAAGACTTGTGGGAGATTTATGGCTTTTCATCAACCGATGAGCTTAATCTTTTTGAATTTTTAATAACTGTCTCAGGGATTGGACCAAAGGCTGCCCTTGAAGTCTCTTCAATTGGATCAATCGATAAATTAAAAGAGGGAATAAAAAAAGATGATAATATCGTTTTAAGCCGACTATTCAAAATTGGTAAAAAGAAGGCTCAAGCGATTATCTTTGAGATTTCCAGAGAGCTCAAGAGTCCTCAAAACGAAAAAAAGAAGATAGACGAGATAGCTAAACCGCTTTTAAGCCTTGGCTTTACGAAGGCAGAGATAAAAGAGGCAGTGAAAAAGCTTCCCAAAAAGATTGATGGGCTAGAAGAAGAGATAAAAGAGACTCTTAAGATATTGGGACAGAGAAAATAGATAAATGAAAAGAATTCTCAAAAAGATAATTCCTAGCTTTATAATTGATTTCTATCATATTTTTTTCCCTTTTTTGGGAGCTTTGATTTATCTATTTCCATCAAAAAAGATTCAAGTAATTGGGGTCACCGGAACCAATGGTAAAACGACAACCGTTAAGATGATTCATCAAATAATGAAAGAGGCGGGTCATAAGGTAGCCTATCTTTCTTCTGTTAAGTTTCAGATAGATGAGGAAGAAAAGCCAAACCTTTTAAAGATGACGATGCCGGGGAGAATGATTATCCAAAGATTTATAAGAGAAGCAGTTAATAAGGGATGCGACTATCTTGTCATAGAAGTTAGCTCAGAAGGAATTAAACAGCACCGTCATAGATTCATAGACTTCGATAGAGTTCTTATCACTAATCTTTCTCCAGAGCACATAGAAGCTCACAAGGGATTTGATAATTACAAGAAAGCTAAAGGAGATCTTTTTAGAATTAATCAGAAAATTCATATCGTGAATCTTGATGATGAGCACAGCAATTTCTTTTTGAGCTTCAAAGCAAAAGAGAAGATAGGCTATGCGATGAGATTCAACAAAGAATTTAAAGGTAAGAAAGTCCAAGCGAAAAATCCGACTATCAGTAACAATGGAATATCTTTTCAAATAGATGAAGTCGATTTTCGGATACCAATTATTGGTAAATTCAATATCTACAATGCCCTAGCAGCGATATCGGTAGCCACTTCTTACGAAATTCCCTTAAATATCGCCAGCAGAGCATTATCAAAGATTGCAACTATTCCTGGAAGAATGGAAGAAGTGATATCTAGTCCCTTCAAGGTCTTGATCGATTACGCAGTTACCCCTCAATCGTTAGAAGAATTGTATAAGACAGTTAAGGAGATATTTCCCCAGAAAAGAATGATTGCTGTGCTCGGCTCTTGTGGTGGAGGAAGAGATAGATGGAAAAGAGATATCATGGGGAGAATCGCTGCCACTCATTGCGATCAAGTTATCGTTACTAACGAAGATCCCTACGATGAAGATCCTTTAAAAATTATTGAAGATGTTGCTCAAGGGGCTGGAAAAGATGCCTTAAGAATCGAAGATAGAAGAGAGGCAATCAGAAGAGCTTTATCTTTAGCAGAGAAAGAAGATATAATTATAATAACAGGTAAAGGGTCTGAACCATGGATCTGTTTAAAGGATAATAAAAAGATGCCTTGGAATGAAAGAGAAGTTGTTCAAGAAGAATTTGAAAAATTAAATAAAGAAAAATGAGAAAAAAGAGACCCAAAAGCTTAAGAAAATATATTCGTTTACAAAAGGCGAAGATTAGAAGAGATGTAATTGATTTAAAAAAAGAGAAAGAGCTAATAGATAATTTAAAAGCTAAAAAAAGATAATTTATGACAATTCAAGAGATATATGAGCTAGCGATAAAAAAAGGAATTGAGCATGACTTTAGATCTTCACAAGAGATAAAGAAGAATCAAGAGAGAGTAAAAAAAGAGTATAGCAAGGTGGCAGACGAAGATAAAGAGTTTTTTGATCAAGAAAGGATCAAGAATCCATTTTCTGATACAAGGATTCTCTTTGGCAATCCCAAGAAAAAGGTTAAAAAGATATTGGTTGGAATTGATATAGATGGCGAAGAGATGCTTTTAGCCAAAGAATTAAAGGATATAGACCTTGTCATCTCCCATCATCCTAGAGGAGAAGCTTTGGCGGGATTAGATGATGTCATGCAGTTGCAGGCAGATATACTGGAATCTTATGGGGTGCCTATTAATATCGCCGAGAAGCTTCTCAAGAAAAGGATACAAGAGGTTTCTAGAGGTTTATCTCCGGTGAATCACAACAGAGTTGTCGATATTGCTCGATATCTTGATATACCACTGATTTGTATTCACACTCCATGCGATAATATGGCAGCTCAATTTGTTAACAAGAAGATCGATAAAGACAAACCAAGAATAGTAGATGATTTAATAAAGTCACTTAATGAAATTCCTGAATACAAGAAGGCTTCAATGATGAAATCTGGACCCAAGGTATTTGTCGGCTCAAAAGAGAATAGAGTTGGTAAAATTGTCATCACGGAGATGACTGGCGGGACAGAAGGATCCCCAGATATTTATGAGAAGTTGGCTCAGGCAGGTGCTGGAACAATTATTGGCATGCATATCTCAGAAAAACATCGAGAAGAGGCGGAGAAGGCTCATGTAAACGTCGTTATTGCTGGTCACATCTCATCTGACTCGATTGGAGTCAATCTATTTTTAGATGAATTAGAAAAAAAGAAGATAAAGATTTTACCATGCTCTGGTCTAACTAGAGTTTCCAGAGTTAAAAAATGATATTCTTTAAATTTTTTGAAATTATAATCTGGTTCTTCATTCTTTTTGCAATCAGTTTCTTGATAGGAAATTTGTGGCAAAGGATATTTCGTGGTCGCAAATATGAAGCAATTCTTTTTCCCGGAGTAATAATTCATGAATTCTCTCATGCTTTAGGATGTTTAATAACAGGGGCACGAATTAAATCGATTAAACTATTCTCTTCATCTGGCTCTTACGTTGCCCACACAAAAGCAAAAATCCCAATAATTGGGGACATGTTAATCTCTTTCGCTCCAGTTGTTGGAGGGATTCTTTTTGTATATCTGCTGACCTTAATCTTTAATTATGACTTAGCTCAACTTGATCTATTTAAAGAGTCTTTTCAAGAGTCTCTTTTCCAATTAATCAAAGGAGCAGTTAGCTTTTCTGTGA
Organism: Candidatus Nealsoniibacteriota bacterium; assembly: GCA_003557585.1. Classification (GTDB taxonomy): domain Bacteria; phylum Patescibacteriota; class Minisyncoccia; order Minisyncoccales; family CSSED10-335; genus CSSED10-335. The sequence goes on from PWOE01000077.1 coordinate 9,984, forward strand.
ATTATTACAATCAATGGCAGTTTTGGCTCTTTAGTTACTTAACACTATCAACAATTATATCTTTGATTCCATCAAAGCAAGATTTCAAAAACTCAGCAATCAGCTCTTTGATTATATTCTTGATTCTCTCCTCTTTAATCTACTTTGACCTATTTAAAGACTCAATTCTCTATTTTTTTGATAATTATCTAATTAATCTTTTAGGTTTAGGAATATTTTTTGCAACGATTGCTCTTTTGATTACTCTACCGATATTTATTATAAAAAAGATTATCCTATAAATCTTTGAAAAGATAGTCTCCTTTTTTTCGATAATTGAGCTTTCGATAATAATCTCTTGTTCCAACAGAAGAGATGACAGCTATCTTTTTAATACCGAATTCTTCTTTAGATATCCTTTCAGCTTCTTTAATTAATTTTTTGCCGAGACCTTTGTGCTGTGGAGACAGACCCTTCTCTTTTAAGGAGATTTGCTGCCCATAAGTATGAACTTCTCTTATCAAAGTTGAATTATCAAGAATTTTTATTGGCATATCATCGAAGGATGGTAAGCGTAATCTCAGAATACTGTAAACTTTTCTTCTCTTCTTGTCTTCATAGCTTAAAAATACCTCTTTGCCCTGAGAGGCGAGATAATCTTCTCTAAAAAGAAGGAGCTTCTCTTCGGGATTGTAGTCTTCTTTCACCTCTCGGCAGCGAATACATTTACAAGAGATATTCTCTTTTTTCATCTCATCTAGAACTATCTGTCTTAGATTTGAAATCTTAGTTCCTGCTTCTATATCTTGAGCTGGAATGTCTCTAATCAAGCGCTGTATTCTGACATAACGAGGAATGTTTTTCTTAATCTCTTTAAATAGCTTCTTGAGTTGCAAGTCAGAGTAAGGTTTATATCTCTTATTGATCCATAATTTATAAGCTTCGGTATTCTTTATTACCGCCATTGGATATATCTTTAAGTAATCTGGTTGAAATCGAGAGTCAGAGAAAAGAGTTTTAAATAAATTGATATCTCTTTTTAAGGTTGATCCAGGTAGATTGGGCATCATCTGATAAGAGACCTTGATGCCAGTATCTTTAAGTAGTTTTGTCGCCTTAATTGTTTCAGAAACAGTGTGACCCCGCTTAATCTTTTTCAAGACATCATCATAGATGCTCTGTACTCCGAGCTCAACTGAAGTTACTCCCAAGCTTCTTAACCATTTAATCTCTTCTTTATCAATGAAGTCGGGTCTTGTCTCAACAGAGAGGCCAACAACTCTGTGGCGAGCTTTCTCGTTTCTTTTATGTTCTTGTTCTAGGCTGCCATAAAGATTCTTTTTTCTGGAATTAAAGTTGTTACAAGCTTGAAAGCACTCTTTAATGAACCACCTTTGATATCTTTTAGGGTAATAGCTCCAAGTGCCTCCAATTATTCTCAGCTCTATCTTGTCAACAGGATGCCCAGACATCTTCAAGGCCTCTATTCTGATATTGACTTGTCTGCGCGGACTATACTTATTCATGATGGCTCGCATAACAGCAGGCTCATTCTTAAGATAGCTTTTGGGAATATTGTCTTCTTGAGGACAAAAGATACACTTGCCGGGGCAAGGATAGGGCTTTGTTAAGACCGAGACATTAACAATTCCAGAAAGAGAGCGAACTGGTCGAGTAGTTAATATCTTTTTAATTAAATCGTCCTTTTCTTGAGAGAAAGGAACATTCAATTTATTGAAAAGAGCTTTTATTTTGCTCTTGCCCATTTCATGATAGAATTTCAAAAGACTTATATTATTTGGGGACTTCGCTCTGTAACTAGACATAAGAGACCTCTTTATTTTCTCTAGTTCTTTACCTGTCTGTTTCTTTGCTGTAATTAAATTTTCTATTATCTCTTTTTTCATTATCTATATGGATAAAAAAACTGCTCAAAATATAATTTCTCAAGTTAATAGGGATTATAACGCTGTTTCCAAAAACTTTTCAAGGGCTCGTGATAAGGAATGGCCAGAAATGGTGTCTTTGATTAATAAGTATTTCAATGAAAATAATCTTGTTTTGGACCTCGGTTGCGGCAATGGAAGATTCTATTTGTCCGCGACGAAACAAGGATTAAGCTATACCGGAATCGACAATTCAAAGGAGCTTATAAAGATTGCCCGCGAAAGACATCCCGAAGGAGATTTTCATCTTGGTGATGCCTTAAAGCTTCCTTTCAAAGATGATTCTTTTGACGGAATCTTTTCAATAGCTGTCTTGCATCATATACCATCCAAAGAGATGCGCCTAAGATTTCTAAATGAAGCCTTTAGAGTTTTAAAGAAAGATTGCTTTTTAATAATAACAGTTTGGTCTATTTGGAACAACAAGAAGTTAAGAAAAGAGATTTTCAGAGAAGCTTTATTGAAGATTATCAAACCATCAAAGATGGACTTCCAAGACTTGATGATTAATTGGTATGGTGCTGAGAAGTGCTACATCCATGCATTCACACTTAATGAACTAAAGAAACTTGCCTTGCGAAGCGATTTCTCTATCCAAGAGAGTGGAAAGATAAATTTGAAGAATAAAAAAAGTCTTTCTAATTACTATCTAGTATTAAAGAAAGAGTCTTGACAAAAGAGGTCCAATTCTTACTATTTACGTCTGAGGGGGAGGAGGGTTCATCTCTTCGAGGACAGCAGTATCGGTTTAGGAGGCTGAAGATCGTTCTTGGGAAAGTCCTATCCTAACAAATTTGCGTAAGCCAAGTTTACCGAGTTGCTTCCCCCTCTAAATAAGCAGGGAGCTTCGGCGTCCCTGTTTATTTTTAAATTAATTTGTTAGAATTATCTATATGAAAAAAAGATATCCTCAAGAATCGGCAGGAGCCAGAAGAGAGATAAATGTTCCTACCTGCAAGGTGAGCGACAGAGTGTCTCAGGTTAAGGAAGCTATCTTTAATGCTCAACCACCCTTTGAAACGATTAACTATATATATGTTTTGGATGATGAAAAGCTGGTTGGTGTTTTTTCAATTAAAGAGATATTCAAAAGAAAAGACGAAGAGCAGGTCTCTGATTTCATGGCGAGGCAATTAATTAAAGCATCGCCATTAGATGACCAAGAAAAGATTGTCATCTCTGCAATAAAAAACAATCTCAAGGCGATTCCTCTCGTTGAAGAAGACGACAGATTTTTAGGTGTTGTCTCTTCTGATAATATTATAGATATCTTGCATGAGGAACATGTTGAAGATCTATTTGTGTCGTCAGGATTTACCAAGAAAGACGACTTTTCAGACAAGATTATTGAGATGCCAGCTAGCATTCTTGCCAAGATCAGAATTCCTTGGCTTGTCGTTGGTCTTTTGGGAGGTGTCATCGCTGCCCAAATAACAACTCTCTTTGAAAGTCATCTTAAAGTCCACTTTATATTAGCAGCTTTTATTCCATTAATCGTTTACATGGCCGATGCTGTTGGGGCTCAGACACAGACACTTTATATTAGAAATCTAGCAATTAAAAAATTTTCCCACAAAAGATATATTATCAAGGAACTCAAAACTGGACTCTTAATGGCTCTAGTTTTGGCTTCGATTATATTTTTGACATCTTTTTTGATGTCTAGAGATCCATTGATTGGGGTTATCTTGTCAGTATCTCTTTTTTTGACAATTATATCTGCCATACTAATTTCAGTGACAACGGTGCAAACTCTCTTTAAATTAGGCAGAGATCCTGCGCTAGGCTCTGGTCCTTTTGGGACAATAATAGCTGACATTGCAAGTCTGATTGTCTACTTCTCTGTTGCAACGATCTTGCTGAGTCTTTTTGCCTCTTGACATACTTCACAGAAAGAGTAGTATGTTATTGCGAATATGAACACAATGCTGGAAAAGAGAAAATATTTCTTTGTTACGATCAAGAATATCGGCTCTCTTTTAATCGGTAAAAAGAAGAAGGATTGGGGGAAAAAGAACTAACTAACAATACTTAGATAGAAAATTACTCCCCTCAAAGAAAGGGGATTTTTTATGAAAAAAATGTCAGAAAAAAAATTTTATCTAACAAAAGAAGGCCTAGAGAAGATTGAGCAGGAGTATAACAATCTCAGGCAGATAAAACAGAGCAAAGTTGGCGGAAGAGATAGCGCCCCTGATGTCTTGCATTCAGAAGAGCTAAATCCAGACTACCTTTACTTTTTGGAAGATTTGAAATTTCTTGAGAATAGAATAAGTGAGCTAGAACATATCTTCAAGAACGCAGAGATTATTAAACCGTCCAATAGAAAAAAAGGAATTGTTGATGTTGGAGCCACCGTTTTGGTTGAAAACAATGGCCAAAAGGATAAGTTCATGATTGTTGAAGCTTTTGAGGCTAACCCTGATTTGGGGAGAATATCTAAAGATTCACCTGTGGGCAGGGCTCTTATGGGAGGCAAGGAAGGTCAAGAGATTATGATAAACTCACCGGTTGAAACAAGTTACAAGATAAGAAGAATAAATTATCATAGCGCATAATATTCGTTGTCATAAAATCAAATTTATAGTATCTTTTAAGCAGGAGAATATCCTGCTTTATTTAATATGTAGAACTGATGCAGATAATAATAGCTAAAAATATCGGTTTTTGTTTCGGAGTGGAAAGAGCTTATCAGATAAGCTTAGATACCCTCAAGAAAAAGAATGGCGACTGTCAAATGTTGGGCAATTTGGTGCATAACGAAAATGTTATTGCAGACTTAAAGAAAAAAGGATTAAAATTTGTCTCTTCTCCAGATGAAGCCCAAAAGGGATTGGTGATTATAAGGGCTCATGGCGTAGGTGATGCAACGATTAAAGAGCTGGAATTAAAAAAGGTTGAGATAGTTGATGCAACCTGTCCTCTTGTTAAAAAGGCGCAGGATTTTGCTAGAAAGCTTGCTAAGGAAGGAAGAGAGGTGATTATTATCGGAGAAAATAATCACGCTGAAGTTAAAGCGATTAATGGATCAATAGATAACAGAGGTATTATTATCGAATCAGACAAAGAAATTGATAAGATTCCTAAAGATAAAAGAATTGGAGTTGTTGTGCAGACGACTCAAAATGCCCGGAAGATAAATAAGATTATCAAGAGATTAAAAGAAATTATTATCGATATCGAATTTTGTGACACACTTTGTGATGCGGTTGGTAAAAGACAGGAAGAAGTCAGAGAAATTGCATCTCAAAGAGACATCGTCTTGGTTGTCGGTTCCAAGAATAGCGCCAATACTCAAAGATTGTTTGAGATATCCAAAGAAATTAATGAAAAGACTTTCAGCGTTGAAAATAAAGACTCTTTAGATGCATCGATTTTTTTTGATGGAGCCGAAGTCGGTATTATAAGCGGAACGTCAGCCCCTATTTGGATTATTGAAGAGATAGTTGATGAGCTCAAGAAGATTAAAGAAAATTTATGACTAAGATAAAGAGAGAAAAGAAAAGGACAGTTGAATTTGGCGGAGTTAAGATTGGGGGCAATAATCCAATATTGATTCAGTCGATGACAAATACCGACACCAAAGACCTCAGAGCAACATTGAAACAAATCAAGGAACTAGAGAAAGCTGGCTGTGAAATTATAAGAGTTTCTGTGCCTGATATAGCTTCAGCTAAAAATATCAAAAGAATTAAAGAAAAGATTAATATTCCCTTAGTTGCTGATATCCATTTTGATTCACGATTAGCTATTGAATCGATGAATTATGGAGCCGATAAGATAAGGATTAATCCCGGTAATATAGGAGATAAAGATAAGGTTAAAGAGATTGTCAAAGTTGCTAAAAAAAAGAGAGTAGCTATCAGAGTTGGCATAAATAGTGGTTCCTTGCAAAGAGATATCTTGAAGAGATATAAAGACAGGGTGACTCCTGAGGGAATGGCTGAATCAGCTTTAAGATCTATCGGAATTTTAGAAGAGATGAAATTCAAAGATATAGTTGTCTCTGTTAAATCATCAGATGTTCTGACTACAGTGGGTTGTTATAGAATTTTATCTAAAAAAGGAGATTGGCCGCTTCATCTAGGTATAACAGAATCAGGAAGAGCCATGGCTGGTATTGTCAAATCATCGATAGGTATAGGAGGTCTCTTAATGGAGGGAATTGGAGATACAATTAGGATTTCTTTAAGTGGTGACCCAGTAGATGAGATAAAGGCTGGCTGGGAGATTCTTAAAAGCCTTAATCTAAGAGAAAGAGGTTTAAGTATTATCAGTTGTCCAACTTGCGCTAGAACAAGTATTCCGGTAGAAAGAATAAGCATCTCTTTGGAGTCCGTTAACGATGAAGTCGATTTAAAGCCAACCAAAGTAGCGATAATGGGTTGTATCGTTAATGGCTTAGGAGAGGCGAAAGAAGCCGATTTTGCTTTTGTGGGGATTGAGAAGAATAAAGCAGCTTTTTTCAAAAAAGGCCAATTTGTCTGTAATCTTGAACCTGAAAAGATAGTCCCTTTTGCAAAGAAAGTTATAAAAAATAATAAAAAATAGGATGAAGATAACAAAAGAGAGTAGATTGGGAGAAATTATTCAAAATTATCCAGAAACGGTTTCTGTTTTTCAGAAATATAATTTGGGTTGTTTCGGTTGCCCGTCTGCTGGTATGGAAACAATCGATAATGCAGCACAGCTTCATGGAGTAGATGCTGACAATCTCGTAAAAGATTTAAATGATTTAGTCTCAAAAAATGAAGAGAGTTAACAAAACCATCGTTAATTTAATAGCCGCTGATTTTTTCCTTCACTCAGGCTGGGGTTTGATTGCTCCAATATTTGCCATCTTTATAACAGATCAAATCGAAGGGGGATCAATAGAGATTGTCGCCTTTGCAGCGGCAACATATTGGATTGTTAAATCAGCGATTCAACCATTTTTAGCCAATTTCCTTGATATAATTAAAGGCGAAAAAGATGATTTCAGTTTTCTTGTCTATGGTATGTTCTTTGTTGCTTTTGTTCCATTGGGTTACTTTTTTGCCAGTCAGGTTTGGCACATTATTCTCTTGGAGGCTGTGAGAGGAATTGCGATGGCTTGCGTTGTGCCAGCTTGGTTTGGCATCTTTACAAGACATATTAACAAAGGATGGGAGGCCTTTTCCTGGAGCATTCAAAGCACTAGCTTGGGCTTTGCTGCTGGAATGTCAGCAGCTTTTGGTGGTCTAGTGGCCACTTTCCTTGGCTTCAAGACAGTTTTCGTTATGGTTTTCATTTTAAAGATTATATCAGCAATTTTACTTCTCTCTCTTCGTAACAAGATTTTTCCTGAAGAGAGGTTGCTGGTTAAAGCATCCAAGAAGATAGTGGAAAGTTCTAAAATAGATGAATAAGTGGAGTATTCTTTCTTAAACGGAGAAATAGTTCCAGCAAAGCTGGCTAAAATTAGCTTTGAAGACTCAAGCGTTGCTAGGGCATATGCTATTTTCGAAGTATTGAGAAGTTATAATTCTCGAGTCTTTCTTTTTGACGAACATCTAGAAAGGCTTGAAAATTCAGCAACGATAATGGGCATCTCTTTGCCTCTATCAAAAAAGGATATTAAAGAAGCGACATATAAATTAATTGAAAAGAACAAAGCAAAAGAATTTAATATCAAGATAGTTGTGACGGGAGGTAGGATAGACAAGGGGTTAGAAATTATTCCCGGGACAGAAAATATCTATATCAATCTGGAAAAGGCAAACGACTTACCATCAAGATATTACAAAGATGGCATTAAGCTTTATCCAATTAATCACAAGAGAGAGTTTCCAAAGGCCAAAACAACGAACTATCTTTTTCCTATCGTTGAAAGGAGAGAGCTAAAAGATGATTTTTTCGATTTCTTATATTGCTCAGATAACAAGGTGTTGGAAAGCTCTACTAGCAGCTTTTTCATTATAAAAGACGATGTCTTAATAACACCCAAGGAGAATGTTTTAGCAGGTATTACCAAGCGCTTTGTAATAGATCTTTGTAAAGATATATTCAAAATAGAAGAAAGAGACATCGATTTTTCCGAGATAGACGAAGCGCAAGAAGCATTTCTTACAGCAACAAAAAAAGAGGTTTTACCAGTTGTCGGCATAGGGGGAAAGAAGATAAACGACGGTTTGGTTGGCCCCAGGACCAAAGAGATAATGAATATTTTTAAAGAAAAGATAAGTGATTATTAATTGAAAAAGAGAGGTAAATAAGATAAAATTATCTATTAAATATGGATAGCTCTCCAATAGATGAAATAAAAAACAGACTTGATCTTGTTGAGGTTGTTAAAGAGTATATCAAGTTGCAAAAATCGGGAGTTAACTATAGAGCTCTTTGTCCTTTTCATTCTGAAAAGACACCATCTTTCTTTGTTAGTCCCTCTCGGCAGATATGGCACTGTTTTGGGTCATGTAGTGAAGGAGGAGATATCTTCAAGTTCATTATGAAGATCGAAGGAGTTGAATTTGGTGATGCTTTGCGTATATTGGCAGCAAAGGCTGGAATTGAACTTAAAAGACAAGATCCTAGAGTCAAGACAGAGAGACAGAGAGCGTATGAGATATCTGAATGGGCCACTCGTTTTTTTGAAAAACAACTTCAAGAAAATGTTGGCAAAAAGGCAAAGGAATATCTATTGAAAAGAGGTATTAGCAATGAGAGTATTCAAGAATGGCGCATCGGCTATTCAGTAGACGAATGGGACAGCTTGATTAATTTCTTATCTGGTAAAGGATACTCTCAAGAAGAGGTTGAAAAAGCTGGTCTTGCAGTTAAGAAAGAAGGGGCAAATCGTTTTTATGATAGATTTAGAGGACGGATTATATTCCCCGTCTTCGATTTTAGCTCTCAGCCAATCGGCTTTGGTGGTCGCATATTTGATCCCAGCGGCAACAGAGACAAAGAGGCAAAATATCTTAATACACCCAACACGATAATCTATGACAAGAGCAAGGTTCTTTATGGTTTGAATAAAGCCAGAAACGATATTAGAAAGAATGACTTCTCTGTTTTGGTTGAAGGATATACCGATGTGATTATGTCTTGCCAGGCAGGAGTTAAAAACGTTGTGGCAACCTCTGGCACTGCATTAACAGCATATCAACTAGAAGTCTTGAAGAGATATAGTAGCAATATAATCACTGCTTTTGATATGGATATCGCTGGGGACTCAGCGACCAAAAGAGGCATAGAGATGGCTCAAGCAAAAGACTTCAATATCAAAGTAGCTCTTATGCCTGAAGGCTTAGACCCTGCCGATCTTGTCGCTAAAGATTCTAAAAGATGGAAAGAAGTTATCAAAAACTCATTGTCAATTATATCTTTCTATTTCGAAACTGCTTTCTCTCGTTTTAATTGCGATAAGCCAGAAGACAAAAAGAAGATTGCTGAGATGGTTCTGCCGGTTATCAATAAGATAGCAAGCAATATTGAAAAAGACTTTTGGGTTCAAGAGCTTGCCAAGAAACTCAAAGTTAAAGACTCTGCCGTTATCGAGGACTTGAATAAGTTGAAAGGTGAATCAGACAACTATACAAAAGAAGAGGTCAAGCAGGTTAAAAAAAAGAGCAGAAATGCGATGTTGGAAGAGAGAATTCTGATGCTTTTAATCCAGAATAAAGAGATTTGCGAAAAGATAGATTCTTTTGATTTATCGTTTCTTTCTCAAGACACTTGTGATATAATCATTGACATCCAAAAAGAAGGCATCGATTCTCCGAAAGTTAAAGAAAGGATAGGTCATCTCGATCTTAAAGAGAGCGATTTAGACTCAATCGACTTAGAAGAAGAGATTAATAACTGTCTTTCTGAGATAAAAGGGCTTAAAATCAGAGAAAAGCTAAATGAGATATCAACCAAGATAAAAGAAGCCGAAGATAAGTCTAATTTCGATGAAGCCGAGAATTTCAAAAAAGAGTTTGATAAATATTGCAAAAAATTGGCTGATATAAGTTAGCAACTAAAATGGCTTTAAAAAAGAAAAAAACAATCTCAAAAAACATCAAAAAGCCTCTTAAAAAGAAGAAAGTTCAGGTGATTAAAAAACCTGTTAAAAAGAAGAAAGTTCAGGTGATTAAAAAACCTGTTAAAAAGAGGGTAGTTAATCCAGTGAAAAAAAAGGTTGGTCCTAAAAAGAAGTTAGCCAGTAAAAAAGTAGTCAAAAGAAGCAGAAAGAGGAATATCTTTAAAGAAGATGAAGTTAATAAGCTTTTTGACAAGGGGAGGCAGAGAGGGTTCGTCACAATATCCGAGATTATCTATCTTTTTCCTAATTTTGAAAAAGATTTAGATGGACTGGAAGAGCTTTATGATAATTTGAAAAGAGAGGGCGTGGAAGTTAAAGAGAGGGCAGAGTATTTGAAGACAAGAGAAGATGGTGATAGCCAAATAAAACCTCAAGCTGGTCTCAAGATAGATTCAATTCAGATGTATCTGAAAGAGATATCTAGAACATCCTTCTTAACCGCTGATCAAGAAAAAGAGCTTGCTAGAGAGATTGAAAAAGGCAATGCTCAAGCGACAGCGATGCTTATCAAGGCTAACCTTCGTTTGGTCGTCTCTATCGCTAAGAAATATATTGGTAAAGCTAGCAATCTTACTCTCTTGGACCTAATTCAAGAAGGCAACCTTGGTCTTTTCAGGGCAGTCGAGAAGTTTGATTGGCGCAGAGGCTATAAGTTCTCTACTTATGCCACCTGGTGGATTAGGCAAGCAATTAATAGAGCTTTAGCTGACCAGGCAAGAACAATTCGCATTCCTGTTCATATGATTGAGACAATCTCTAAGTATAGCAAAATTAGAAGAGATCTATTGCAAGGACTTGGTAGAGAGCCATCGACAGAAGAAATTGCTGCTGAGATGGGCCTGGCAATAGAAAAAGTTAACCATATCACCAAGATCTTCCAGAGAACAGCGTCTCTTGAAGCTCCAGTTAGCGATGATGCTGATAGTAGTGTTTTAGCTGACTTTGTTAAAGACAACAAGATAATATCACCTTCAAACGAAGCAGGGAGAAGCCTCTTAAGGGAAAGACTCCAAGATATTTTGGTTGACTTAAGTCCCAGAGAACAAGAGATACTTTCAATGAGGTTTGGCCTTAGAGATGGAGTTACCCATACTCTTGAAGAGGTGGGTCAGAAATTTGGAGTTACCAGAGAGAGAATAAGGCAGATTGAGGCTAAATCTCTAGAGAAGATAAGGCAACACAGATCTGTTGGTAAGTTAAAAGGCTATTAATCTTTTGACTTTAGGCTTAAAAGTTGCTAGAATTTTCAACGTTTCAAACACTATATTCCGCGGTAGCTCAGTGGTAGAGCGACCGGCTGTTAACCGGTTGGCCGTAGGTTCGAATCCTACCCGCGGAGCAGAGCTTAAGCCAACTCAAGAGGGTTGGTTTTTTCTTGACCAACAGATATATTAAAGCTACAATTTTCTATAGAAAAGAGATATCCACCCAGTATATCCTTTTTTCATCTTGAAAAATCAAAAGTTTTTATTATCATTAAAATTGTAAAAATAATAATAAATGGTA
>PWOE01000019.1 GCA_003557585.1 Candidatus Nealsoniibacteriota bacterium
AACGGCTTAGGTGTTTTGAAGTCAGTTAAGATAATCAATGAAAAGATTGCTCCTCAATTAATAAACAAGAGTCTCTTTTCTCAAAGAGAGATTGATAATTTTTTAATTGAATTAGATGGCACAGAAAACAAGTCAAAGATTGGAGCCAATACGATTCTTGGAGTCTCTATCGCCCTAGCTAAGGCAGCAGCTTTTGAATCAAAAAAGCCTCTTTACAGATACATTAATGAGCTTTACGGCTCTTCTGATATTTCTCTACCAAGACCGGCCTTTAACGTTATAAATGGTGGAGCCCATGCTGGCAACGATCTTGATTTCCAAGAATTTATGATTCTTCCCGAAAAGAAGAAAATTAAAGATTCAATTCAAGAGGCAGTGGAGTTCTATAATCTCTTGAAAAAAAGCCTTGCCAAGAGATATTCTCTTCAAGCAACTAATATTGGCGATGAAGGCGGTTTTGCTCCGCCAATATCACAACCAGAAGATGCGATAAAACTGATTCTTGGTATCTCGAAGATAGATATCATTCTAGATGTTGCTGCCGGTGAGTTTTTTGACGGCAAAAGGTATAAAATTGGTATCGATTCTTTCAACAAAGAAGAGTTAACTAATTATTATCTTCAATTAACAAGAAGATATCCTATTATCGGCATAGAGGATCCTTTTTCTGAAGATGATTGGCAAGCCTGGCAACTTTTAAAATCTAAAGTTGAAAAAGGTATTTTGATAATAGGGGACGACTTGATAGCGACCAATGTCTCAAGAATAAGAGAGGCTGAAGAGAAAAAAGCTTGCAATTCAATGATATTAAAGCCGAACCAGATCGGCAGCGTAACAGAGTCGTTAGAAGCAGCTAAAGTGGCCAAAGCATTGAATTGGAAAATTATGGTTTCTCATAGATCAGGAGAGACCAATGATGATTTCATCTCTGATTTCGCAGTTGCTATTGGTGCAGAGTTTATAAAATCTGGAGCACCAGTGCGAGGCGAACGAGTGGCTAAATATAATAGGCTAATGGAGATAGAACAAGAGATCTCAAAATGAAGAAAGTTATCTTAATTATAAGAGATGGCTGGGGCTACAGAAAGTCAACAAAGTTTAATGCTTTAGCTGAAGCCAAGACTCCGATTGATGACAAGATATCAAAAGAATATCCAACTGTAATTATCGATGCCTCGCAAGAAGCGGTTGGGCTTCCTAAGAACTATCAAGGCAACTCTGAAGTTGGTCATTTAACAATCGGCTCTGGGCGGATTATAGAACAGAGCTTGATAAGAATAGACAAATCTATCAAAGACGGCTCTTTTTTTAGAAAAGAAGAGTTTTTAAAGGCGATAGATAATTGCGAAAAGCATAATTCCAAATTGCACATAATCGGTCTTTTGCAGAAAGAAGGAGTGCATTCACATATCAACCATCTTTTTGCCATTCTTGAATTGGCTGCTCAAAGAAAATTTAAAGATGTTGTAATTCATGTAATCACTGATGGCCGTGATTCACCGGTAGATAGAGGCAGAACTTATCTCAAAGAGTTGATCAAGAAGATGCAAGAATTGAATTTAGGTGAGATAGCAACCATTAATGGTCGCTATTTTGCCATGGATAGAGACAAGAGGTGGCAAAGAACCCAAAAAGCCTACGAGGCTATCGTTATGGCTCAATCAAAAGAGAGATTTCAAGATCCTCTTGATAAGCTTAATCAATTCTACAAGAGAAAGATAACAGATGAGTTTGTTGTTCCGGCCGTTAAAGATGGCTATCAAGGAATAAAAGAGAATGACTCAGTTATCTTTTACAATCTTAGGACCGATAGACCCCGTCAATTAACTCAAGCTATCGCTGAAAAAGAATTCAATGAATGGCCAAGAAAGTTCATCAAGACATTCTTTGTTGCCATGACTGACTACTACAAGCCGATGAATGCTCATGTTGTTTTCAAAGAAAAAAAGATAAAGAATATTTTAGGAGAAGTTTTGAGCAGAAACAAGAAAAAGCAACTGAGATTAAGCGAAACAGAGAAATATCCTCATGTCACCTTCTTTTTCAACGGTCAACAGGAAGATGCTTTCAATGGCGAAGAGAGGATTATGGTTGCTTCACCTAAAGTTGACACTTATGATCAGAAGCCGGAGATGAGCATCGATCAAGTCGTTAAGATAGCTCAGCGAGAGATAGCTAAAGACAAGCATGATCTTGTTGTAATTAATCTTGTTAATGCTGATATGGTTGGCCATAGTGGTAAAAGGAAGGCGATAATCGAAGCCGTTGAAGCGGTTGACAAGGCAACTGGCAAGATAATCGAAGAAGGATTGAAAAAAGACTATTCAATAATTGTCTTTGCCGACCATGGCAATGCTGAAGATCAGAGAAAAGAGTGGCGCACCAGTCACACGATTAATCCCGTTCCCTTAACATTAATTACTTCTCAGAAGGATTTGAAATTAAAGAAAAACAAGGGCTTGCAAGACATTGCGCCAACTGTTTTAGATATTATGGGTATTGAAAAACCAGAAGAGATGCAAGGAGAAAGCATCATTAAATAGTTAATTTTGATTTTTTGTCAATTATTGATATAATTCTTAGACGAGAGCCATTAAAAAATAAATTAAAATTATGAAAAAATTTTTCAAAGAGACTCCTATCTGGTTAATTGCATTAGGAGTTGTAGTTTTAGGCTTCACCCTTCTTTTACTCTTTCCTCAAAGCTCAATGGATAAAGACAAGGTTGGTGAAAGAGCTATTGAGTTCATTGATGAGTACTTTTTGTATGGCCAGATTCCGATAGAATATACCGATATCTCTTTAGAGAGCGGTATATACAAGATTACTATCATGATGGATAACGAGGAGTTTGATGTCTATGCCACTAAAGATGGTAAATATCTCTTTCCTGAAGGCTACGACATGGAAGAAGGCTTCTCTTTTGACGACCTTTACGAAGAACAAGAGATTGATGTTTATTATGACGAAGATGCTATGCTTCCAAGCAATATCGATGACTTTGTCGCTTGTTTAGACAAGAATGATTTCAAGATATTTGGGGCCGATTGGTGTCCTTACTGTGAACAATTAGTCGATCTCTTTGGTGGTTATAGCGCGGTTGATTCAATCTATGTCGAATGCACCGATCAAGAGGATTATTGCAGCGAAAAGGAGATTGCAGGCTATCCAACGATACTTTTAGCTGACAACGAATATCAAGGACCAAGAGATCTTAATAGCTTTGCTCAAGCGACTCAGTGTGATTTAAGATATTAAATAATTATTGAAATATGAAAAAAGTTAAAGTTTACACTACACCGACTTGCGTCTATTGCGTTACCTTAAAGAAGTTTTTAGAAGAAAAAGAAGTTGAATTTGAAGAAGTTGATGTCTCTCAAGATAAAGAAGCAGCAGACTATATGGTGGACAAGACAGGCCAAATGGGAGTACCAGTTACCGAGATAGATGGAGAGATGATTATCGGCTTTGATAGAGACAAGATTAGTAAACTTCTTAATCTCTAACAACTATGACTAAAGTTGCTATCAATGGTTTTGGTAGAATAGGGAGAGCTCTCTTTAAGATTATTAGTAGAGATTTTCCAGAGATTGAAATTGTTGCAATAAATGACCTATCGAGCGCTCAAGAGACAGCGCATCTTTTGAAATACGACTCTCTTTATGGCATCTATGAGAAAGACGTTGCTCTTGAAGGTGATTTTCTCGTTTCTGACAGTAAAAAAACAAAGCTATTTTCAGAAAGAGACCCCCTCGATTTGCCATGGCAAGACCTGGGTGTCGATATCGTTTTAGAGTGTACGGGCCACTTTCGAGATTATGCTGGAGCTAAAAAACATCTTGATGCCGGCGCTCAATATGTCGTTATCTCTGCTCCATCAAGAGATCCCGACAAGATAAACTCATATATCATTGGAGTTAATATCGATAGCTTCAATCACGAACAAGATAGGGTTATTGATATCGGCTCATGCACAACAAATTGCTTGGCACCGATAGCCAAGATTTTAAATGACAAGATCGGTATCAAGAAAGGCTTTATAACAACAGTTCATAGCTATACCAACGATCAGAGATTGCTTGATGTCTCTCATTCTGACCTGCGTAGAGCTCGAGCAGCAGCTATAAATATAATCCCAACAACAACAGGAGCAGCTAAGGCCTTGGGTAGAGTGATTCCTCAGTTAGAAGGCAAGATAGATGGCATATCTCTTAGAGTGCCGACACCGACAGTCTCCGTTCTAGATCTCTTTTGTGAGCTTGAGAAAGAGACAACTGAAAAAGAATTGAACGATCTATTCAATAAAGCTTCTCAGGAAAAAGAATATCAAGGGATATTAGCTGTCGAAGATGCTCCATTGGTTTCATCTGACTATATCGGAAACTCTTTCTCATCTATAATCGATTCCTCATTCACAATGAGCAATGGCAATCTAGCGAAGATTGTTGCTTGGTATGACAATGAGTGGGGTTATGCTTGTCGCTTGGCAGAAACAGCAAAGATAATTCACGATAAGATTAATTAAATGATTAAAAAGAAAGACCTCTATTATCCTTCCAAGGAATTCAAGGATATAGCTTTAATTAAAAACAACTCAATATATAGAGAAGCCCAAAAAGATCCAGTTAAATTTTGGGAAAAACTTGCCAAAGAGATAAATTGGCGCAAAAAATGGACTAAAGCTTTCACTCACAAGCCACCATATTTCAAGTGGTTTGAGAAAGGCAAACTTAATATCACAGAGAGTTGTTTAGATGACCATCTACAAAAAAAGAGAAATAGGGTTGCTCTTATCTGGGAATCAGAAGATCCTGACGAGAGACCAAGATATCTCACTTATTACGATTTATACAAAGCAGTTAACAGGGCCGCTAATGGCTTGAGAAGTTTAGGAGTTAAAAAGGGAGACAAGGTAGGCATCTATCTGCCGATGATTCCCGAGGCAATTATATCTATGCTTGCTTGCGCTAGAATTGGAGCCGTGCACACTGTAGTCTTTTCAGCTTTCAGTCCATCAGCTTTAAATGTCAGATTAAACGACACTCAAGCAAAGATATTGATAACAACTGATGGTTATTACAGAAGAGGCTCTGTGATTGATTTAAAAAAGAATGCTGATGAGGGAGTTAAAAAGAGCAAGGTAGAGAAGATGATTGTCGTTAAGAGAATGGATAACAAGATTAAATGGAAAGAAAGCAGAGATCTCTGGTGGCATGACTTAATCAAAGACAAAGAAAGTTATTGCGAGCCTGAAATAATGGATAGTGAAGATCCATTATTCATTCTTTATACCAGTGGCTCAACTGGTAAACCTAAAGGAATCGTTCATACATGTGGTGGCTATGCAGTTCAAGCGAAATTCACAGGTAAATGGACATTCGACCTTAAATCAGACGACCTTTTCTGGTCGATGGCTGACGTCGGTTGGATTACTGGACATACCTACTCTGTCTATTCACCTCTTTTAAATGGTGTCAGTTATCTTATCTTTGAAGGAGCGCCTGATTGGCCAGAACCGGATAGATGGTGTGATATTATAGAAAAGTATGGCATCACCACATTCTATACAGCGCCAACTGCCATTAGAATGTTTGAGAAATATGGCACAGAATTAGTTAGGAAACACAAACTAGAGACTCTGCAAGTCTTGGGTTCAGTGGGTGAGCCGATAGATGAGAGCTCTTGGCTCTGGTTTTACAAAGAAGTCGGCAAAGAGAGATGTCCAGTTGTTGATACTTGGTGGCAGACAGAGACTGGAGGAATCTTGATTACTTCTTTACCCGGAGTTGGACCATTTAAACCGACATTTGCTGGCTTGCCATTTCCAGGAGTCAATTTAGAAATTATAAGAGATGACGGTAAAAAGTGTAAAAAGAAAGAACAAGGCAACCTTGTCATCTTG
>PWOE01000081.1 GCA_003557585.1 Candidatus Nealsoniibacteriota bacterium
ATTGGCCAAAGAAAGGGGCTTAATCTACCTGGAGGGCCATATTTTGTAATTTCTAAAGATACAAAAAAAAATACATTAATCGTTAGCAAAAACGAGAAAGATTTGTTTAAAAAAGAGCTTTATCTAAAAAAGATTAATTGGATTTGCAAGGAAAAAGAATTACCAACGAGAGTTTCAGTAAAGATTAGGTATAGGCAAAAATCATTTACAGGCAAGCTAATTAAGGATAAGCTTGTCTTTGACAAGCCCCAGAAAGCGATCACTCCTGGCCAATCAGCAGTCTTTTACAGAGGAGAGGAGCTTTTGGGTGGAGGAATAATTAGATAAAAGATGAAGCATATAATCTGCTATTATTCAGAGATAGCTCTTAAAAGAGGCAATAGAAAATTCTTTGAAGAGAGGTTAATAAAGAATATCAAGAAGAAGTTGCCTTCTGGTCTCTATTCTTCTGTTAAAAGAATCTCTGGCCGAATACTAATAGAACTAACAGAGAAAGGAAGAGAAGAGAAAAGCTTTGTTGCTGATAGAATTAAGCTTGTTTTCGGTATTCACAGCTTTGCCTTTTCAGAGATGACTGATCAAGATATAGACAATATTAAGAAAGTCGCATTAAGGTTGATTAAAAAGAGAAAAATCGAAACTTTCAAAATCGCTACCAAGAGATCACAGAAATCTTTTCCTTTATCGTCTCAAGAGATCAATGAAGTCGTTGGCGAACATATTCTAAAAGAGGTTAAAGGCATTAAAGTTTCTTTAAAGAAGCCAGACTCAACTTGCTTTATTGAAGTCGTTGAAAAAAATACTTTTTTATCAACTGAAAAGATAGTTGCTCACGGTGGGTTGCCAATCGGAGTTAGTGGCAAGGCAATTTCTCTTCTCTCAGGTGGGATAGATTCACCGGTAGCTAGCTTTTTGGCAATGAAAAGAGGCATTGAATTGATATTTGTTCACTTCCATTCTTATCCAGAGACATCTCAAGCGTCTATATCCAAGGTTAAAAAATTGGCTAAAAAGCTTAATGAATATCAAGACGAATCAAAGCTTTATTTAATTCCGATAAGTAAAGCTCAAAGAGAGATCTCTCTTAAAGTTAATGAAAGATTGAGAGTTATATTCTACAGAAGGTTAATGTTCAAGATAGCTGAGAGAATTGCTCAGAAAAGTGGCGTCAAGGCTATAATAACGGGAGAGAGTGTCGGTCAGGTCGCTTCTCAAACAATCGACAACATGAGAGCAATTGAAGCTGGCCTCGACCTCTTAATAATTAGGCCTCTTGTCTCTTATGACAAAGAGAGTATAGTGAAGAAAGCTAAAGAGATTAAAACATTTGAAACATCAATTATAGCGCACGAAGATTCGTGTAGCAGGTTTATCCCTCGTCACCCAGAGACAAAAGCTCAACTGAAAGATGTCTTGGAAGAAGAGAAAAAAATTGATATAGAATCAATGGCGGAAGAGAGTATTAATAATTCAGAGATTATATTAATTAATAAATCAAGTTAATTTAT
This sequence comes from Candidatus Nealsoniibacteriota bacterium, assembly GCA_003557585.1. Taxonomy (GTDB): domain Bacteria; phylum Patescibacteriota; class Minisyncoccia; order Minisyncoccales; family CSSED10-335; genus CSSED10-335. The sequence goes on from PWOE01000081.1 coordinate 1,509, forward strand.
GGATGACTCTAATTGGGCCAATGAGATAAGGAAGAGAACAAAAAAAGTTCCTTTTAAAAGTGGTAGATCTAACAAGGCTGGTAAGGTAAGCTTTGATGATTTAGTCTTTATTCCTGCACAACTAAGTAAAAGACCGATAGATTATTTTAAAGAAGAGATAAAGAGCGAGACAATTGTTGGTAAAAAAAGCAAAAAACCGATGAAGATATCTGCTCCGATAATTATTGGAGCAATGTCTTTTGGCGCTCTATCTAAAGAGGCTAAGATAGCGTTAGCTAAAGCGTCTACTGAGGCAGGCATCATCGCTAGCACAGGCGAGGGAGGCATGTTACCAGAAGAAAGAGAGAGTGCCGATAAGCTTATATTACAATACTCAACTGGAAGATTTGGTATAAGCGAAGAGACCTTACAAAAGGCCGATGCAATTGAGATAAAGATAGGCCAAGGAGCTAAACCGGGCTCGGGTGGACTCCTTCTTAAAAATAAGATTACACCAGAAATTGCCAAGATTAGAGGGGTTTCTGATGAAGAAGATATCCACTCACCAGCATACCATAAGGATATTAACAATCTCGAGGATCTTAGAGAGAAAATTGATTGGTTGAGGGAAAAGACCGAAGGCGTGCCGATTATCGTTAAGCTCGGCCCGGGAGATGTTGAGGAAGATGTTGAAATTGCGATTAAAGCTGGCTGTGATATCGTCGCCATTGACGGAATGGAGGGCGGCACTGGGGCAGCTCCAGACGTGATGTTAAATGAAGTTGGTTTGCCAACAATCGCAACTCTTGTCAGGGCTCGGAAGAAGATAGATGAAATGAATTCAGATTGTGAGTTATGGATTGGTGGCGGATTTAATAAGGGTGGTGACATCGCAAAAGCAATTGCTCTTGGAGCAGATGCAGTTTTCATCGGCTTTCCATTCTTGATTTGTATGGGTTGCACCTATTGTCAATTGTGTCATCTAGGCAAATGCTTAAAGGGAGTTGCTACTCAAGATGTTGAATTAAGAAAGAATTTCAAGATGGAAGAGTCAGTAGAGAATTCAGTCAACTTCATTAATGCTTGCAAAGAAGAAGTGAAGATGATTGCTGGTGCAGTCGGCAAGAACGATATCTACGATCTATCAAATGATGATATTAGAGCACTAAAACAAGAGATTGCTCAAGGGGCGGGGATAAAGACAGTTTGGGATAATTAGCTGTATCTTTTGACAAATTAAGCTATAATAAAGTAGAATTTAAGATAGACCAACAAAAAAGGTCGATTAAGATATAAACAAATAACCGAAACATTAATAGCGACGATATATTTATTAACTATTAATTTAAAAATATGGAAGAAGCATATTGTGTAAAGTGCAAAGCAAAAAGAGAAGTTAAGGAACCCAAGGAGGTTGAAATGAAAGGCAAGGGCGGAACAAAGAGAAGAGCCCTTACTGGCACATGTCCTGAGTGTGGAACAAAGATGTTTAAGATATTAGGCTCAAAATAGATAAGGTTGCCCCCTTCTTTATTCAAGGGTGAAGGGGGCTCTTTGCTATAATAAATTATGTCAGAAATTGGTAATATTGAGAAAAAAATTGGCAAAGAGATACTTAATGAATGGTATCTTGAAAAAGGCTTATCTGTTGAAGAGATAGAGAAAGAAGCGCCGGGGAGAGAGGATGAACCATCACCTCAATTTATACCGTCTTCAGACGACAAGTCTTTTGACAACACGAAAAAAGAGGAGGAAGACAAAAAATCTTTAGTTAAAAAAGAGATTCGTCAGCTTTTAGCTATTGCTGAAGAGAGGGGTTTAGAGCAATCGATTAAAGAAGCTCAAAAAAAGAACGATCCATTCTTGCTTGATATATATCACGATGTTCTAGCCAAAGATGGATCCTACAAAAAAATCATAGGAAAATAGAATGCTCGACTATTATAATTTAATAATCCCAATATTAGCTTTTCTTGCTTTAGCACTGATTGTGCTTTTTTTCATTCTTAGAAAGAGAAGAAAGAGCCACCTGGAAAGAAGTCTTGATCTTTCCCTCTATCTTGTGAAGTTGCCGAGATACGAGAATATGGAAGATGCCCAGAAAGACAATCAAAACAAGATGATTTCCAGGATGGAGCAATTCTATTCTAATTTTTTAAATTTAGGTAAAGATGAAGGCTTTTTAAAAAGATTTTTTTATGGTTCATCTCGTGTTGTCTTTGAGGTCGCTTCAGAGATTGGCTACGGAGACATCTCTTTTTATGTAGCTATTCCATCTGATTATGAAAATTCAATCAATAAGTATATTCAAGGAGTATATTCTGGTGAAATAATTCAGAAGATTTCAGGAGATTATACTATCTTTGAGCCTGGCGGTGAAGTCTGTGCATCTTATCTTAAATTAGAGAAAAGCTTTTTTTTACCGATTAACACCTATGAAGAGCTAGGAAAAGACCCCTTAGAGCCGATAGTTAATTCAGTTAGCAAAATTAATCCAGAGGAAGGAGCAGCAGTACAAGTTATTATTAAGCCGCTATCTTTCAGTCTCAGAGAAAAAGGAGAGAAGTTATTATACAAGATAGTTGACGAAGGCAAGAGCTTTACAGAGGCGATATCTCAAATTCAGGCGAAGCCTTTGTCTAAATTATTCAAAGGAATAGGAGAAGCTCTTTCTCCTAAAAAAGAGGATAAAGAAGGCCAAAGACCTCAGAAGAGATCTGATGTTGACGATGCAACAGTGGAGATGGTTAGGTCAAAAATCAAGAAACCTGGCTTTGAGACCAACATTAGACTGATTGGTGTTGCCAAAGAGAAGACAAGAGCCCAAGAGATATTAAGAAACTTAGAAGGAAGTTTTTCTCAATTCACTTCAGGTATTAATGGCTTTAAGGTTAAGAGGGTTAAGAAGAAGAGGCACCTCAAGAGAACGATTTACGACTTTAGCTTCAGGAATTTCAGAGACAAAGAAGCGTCTGTTCTTAATAGTGGCGAGCTAACAAGCGTCTATCACTTTCCCTTATCTCATATAGAGAGTCCATATATCAAGTGGGTAAAAACGAAAGAAGCCGCACCACCATCAGAATTGCCAGATTCAGGTAATCTTTCGCTAGGAGAAGCAGTTTACCGAGGAGACAAGAAGAAAGTCTATATCGCTTCTCGTAAAGATAGAAGAAGGCATTTCTACATTATCGGTCAGACAGGTACAGGTAAAACAACTCTTCTTCGTGAAATGATTCGTCAGGATATAGAGAATGGGGAGGGAGTTGGAGTGATTGATCCCCATGGTGACTTGATAGAAGATACTTTAGCAAACATTCCCAAGGAAAGGATAGATGATGTCGTCTTGTTTGAGCCCTTTGATAGAAATCATCCCTGCGGTCTCAATATGTTGGAGTGGGAGACGAACGAACAAAGAGACTTTGCTATATCAGAGATGATTATGATATTTTCTAGTCTTTTCCCAGCAGAATTTATAGGTCCAATGTTTGAGCACTATATGAGAAATGCGATGGCAGCGATTATGGCAGACAAGAATGATCCAGGGACATTGGTTGAAATTCCTCGTATATTTACAGACGAGAATTTCATGGAAGAGAGATTAAAAAAAGTATCTGATCCAGTGGTTAGGAATTTCTGGCTCAAAGAATGGCGACAGACGACTGGACAGACAAGATCAGACTTGATGGGTTATGTTGTTTCCAAGATTGGTCGCTTTGTGGCTGATGAGATGATGAGAAATATTATCGGTCAACCAAGGTCAGGATTTAATCTTGAGAAAGTAATGGATGAGAAGAAGATCTTTCTAGCAAATCTATCCAAGGGGTTAACAGGAGAGATTAATAGCTCGCTCTTGGGATTGGTCTTGGTATCCAAGATGCAGATAGCTGCTCTAAGGAGAGCTAGAATTTCTGAAGATGAGAGAAGAGACTTTTATCTCTATGTTGATGAGTTTCAGAACTTTACCACAAACAGCGTTGCTACAATTCTTTCTGAGGCGAGAAAGTATAGACTTAATTTGATTCTAGCACATCAGCATATGCCGCAATTAAAAGAAGAGATAAAAGATGCTGTTATTGGTAATGTTGGCAC
>PWOE01000159.1 GCA_003557585.1 Candidatus Nealsoniibacteriota bacterium
TTGTATTACAAGGAGGCAACGGTTGATTATAAAGGCACGCAGGTGAAGTTGTTTTTCTCCCGGCAAGGCAAAAGAGGCAAATGGAGGGTGTTTCTGACAACGGATACCACACTGGGGTTCATGACAATGATTCAAATTTACCAGATACGCTGGACAATAGAGGTGCTGTTCAAGGAAGGTAAACAGCTTCTGGGTCTGGGCAAATGTCAGTCAAACGATTTTGACGCCCAGATAGCTGACACAACCATCTCCTTGATCCAACATATGTTGCTGACTTTGCAGCATAGATTTGAGCATTATGAATCAAAGGGAGCATTGTTTGACCAAATCCAGGAAGGGGTTTTTCGGCATCGGCTTAACGAACGTCTGTGGGGGCTTTTCGTGGACTTGCTGAATATTATCGACACCCTGTTTGACTCAGCAGCGGATGAAAACGACATCATTGAAAGAATTTTTGCCGATGAGAAAGCCTATGCATTACTTAACAGAGTATTCAGGGATGATGTGGATGTTGGAAATGCGGCATAAAAACAGAAAGTGGAATTTCACATAGTACTGAAAAACGGACATATGCACGTGTGACGAATGTGTATAACAGTCCAGAAATAAACACATTAAATCAAGTGCGAAACATTAGTAATAATTCAGCTTATGGCAAAAAATAATTCATCGAGGAGGAGCTTTATTCGTTCAGCAACTCTGGCAGGTGCCGGTGTATTTTTCCTGCAGCCTGGTCCCCTATTGAAAAAAGCATCTTTGGCAAAAGCAGCTAACCAGCCTGAACCTTCGCTTGAAAGAAAAAAGGTGTTGTTCGTTTATGGTGGCTGGGAGGGTCATGATCCTCTGGAGACAATGGAACTATTTGTGCCCTGGATGAGATCAGAAGGTGCTGAGGTTATTGTTTCTGACACGCTTGACATCTATCTGGATGAAGAGCTTATGTCTTCACTGGACCTTATTGTGCAGATTTGGACAATGGGACAAATTAGCGGCGAACAGGAAACCATGCTATTAAAGACTATAAGAAATGGTGCTGGTTTAGCAGGCTGGCACGGAGGAATAGGTGATGCATTCAGACAGAATGTTGAATTCCAGTTTATGGTAGGTGGCCAGTGGGTTTCTCACCCTGGCGGTGTTATTGATTACAGGGTCAATATAACTGACCCGGAAGATATAGTTACCCGGGGCCTTCAGGATTTTGATATGCATTCTGAGCAATATTACATGCATGTTGACCCTAATGTAAAGGTAATGGCTACAACCCGCTTTACAGGAGACCATGCCCCATGGATCGATGGATGTGTAATGCCTGTTGTATGGAAGAAATATTATGGAACGGGTCGTGTATTTTATTCCTCGCTGGGCCATGTAGTAACTGATTTTGAAGTGCCCGAAGCCCTTGAGATACAAAAAAGGGGAATTCGCTGGGCTTCAGAAAGCAAGTACCATCCATTCGAGGAATGGATAAACCCGGTTTATAAATAAAAAAATGTTTTGTTGTGAGAATTGTAAGTATATATGTTACCAATTAAAAACCGGGACAATGATCAAATACTAAGGCTGTCTTAAAAAACACTTCTGTAGGCTCATTATATATTGAGTATATTCATTATAGCACTTAATTTATGAGCAGGGGTTTCTTTCGCCTTTGATTTTGGATGACAAAAACTTGCGGTTTTTTACATTTTAATTTTGATCAGAACAGATATAATTAAATATAGCGTGTTAGTTCTGGTCAGATTAAGTTCTGATTAATATTATCTATTTTTTATTTAAGTAATTAGCAGGCATATAAGTAATCTATATTTTAATTTATTAATAAGGGCAAATGCAGTTACTGGGTTATGATATAGGAAGTTCATCGGTTAAGGCTAGCATATTGGATGCAGAAAGCGGTAAATGTATTGCATCAGCCTACTCTCCCAGTGAGGAGATGGAAATAATTTCTCTTAATCAGGGTTGGGCTGAACAGCATCCCGTTACCTGGTGGGATAACCTGATAAAGGCTACCAGGTTGGTTATAGATAAACCAGGAGTATTAAAAGATGAGATATCTGCTATAGGAATTTCTTACCAGATGCATGGATTGGTTCTTGTTGATATTCATGGCAAAATACTTCGTCCGGCAATTATTTGGTGTGACAGCAGAGCTGTTGAATATGGGGCAAAAGCGTTTAATGAGATCGGTCGGCAGCAGTGTCTTGAAAAAAACTTAAACTCTCCCGGTAATTTTACTGCTTCAAAACTAATGTGGATTAAGGAAAATGAACCTGACACCTATGTGAAGATTCACAAAATTATGCTCCCAGGGGATTATATTGCCTGGAAGCTGAGTGGGGAGCTATTGACAACCCCTTCAGGACTGTCAGAGGGCATATTATGGGATTATCAGACAAATGGCTTGTCTAAACAAGTAATAGATCATTTTGGTTTTCAATCCGATTTGTTTCCTGAAGCAGTACCAAATTTTTCAATTCAGGGCCATGTTACAGATCAGGCAGCAGGTATACTGGGTATTAAAAAAGGAATTCCGGTTTCTTACCGGGCGGGCGATCAGCCTAATAATGCTTTTTCACTGAATGTAATGAATCCAGGAGAATTTGCTGCGACAGCCGGCACCTCCGGTGTAGTGTACGGGATCAGTGATCAATTAAGTTTTGATCCTGAATCAAGGGTAAATTCGTTTATGCATGTAAATCACCAGAAGGATATTCCCAGGATTGGTGTTTTACTATGCATAAATGGAACAGGTATACTAAATGCATGGTTAAAAAAGAATGTTGCCGGGATAAATAATGATTATGAGGATATGAACAAGCAGTCGCTGAAAGTTCCACCCGGGTCTTCAGGGTTACTTGTACTTCCGTTCGGAAATGGCGCTGAAAGATTACTTGGTAACAAAAGTCCTGGATGTATTATAAGCGGGCTTGATTTTAACCGTCATAATAGTGCAAGCCTTTTTAGGGCCGCTCACGAAGGTATTGCATTTTCATTTGTATATGGGATGGAAGTTATGGTTAAAACTGGTATTCATCCAAGGGTAATACGTGCAGGCAGGACAAATATGTTTCTAAGCCCGGTATTCAGGGATACCATTGCTGCACTTACCGGTGCAACTATTGAACTATATAATACTGACGGTGCACAAGGTGCCGCCAGGGGAGCAGGTATTGGTGCTGGAATTTTTTGTACAGTTAATGAGGGATTTATGGGCCTAGAGGTACTGGATTCTATACAACCTGACAAAAAACTGCATGAATCTTTATCAGACACCTATTTAAGATGGAAGAGACTATTGTCACTTCATTTATAAATAAATACCGCTAATTAAAAAAAACAATTGTCGAATAAACCCCCAAATTAAAATTATTTAATATTTCAATTATGACTGTTTTGACCGGAAATAACGAGTATTTCAAGAATATTGGAAAAATACCCTTTGAAGGCAAGGGATCAGACAATCCTTTAGCTTTCAGGTTCTATGATGAGAACAAGCAAATAGGCAATAAGACCATGAAAGAACACATGCGTTTTGCAGTTGCTTACTGGCACAGCTTCTGTGAAACTGGTCAAGACCCTTTTGGTATGGACACACGTGTTTTCCCATGGTTAAAATATAAAGATCCTTTAGTACGTGCAAAAGAAAAAATGGATGCGGCTTTTGAATTTATTACAAAGCTTGGTGTTCCTTTCTATTGTTTTCATGATCTTGATTTAGTTGATGAAGCGGACACCTTAATCAAGACAGAGGAAAGGCTGCAGAACATTGTTGATTATGCAATAGAAAAACAGAGAGCCTCAGGTGTGCAACTTTTATGGGGTACTGCAAACCTGTTTTCACACCCAAGGTATATGAACGGAGCTGCAACAAACCCTGATTTCAGTGTGGTTAGCTATGCAGCAACTCAGGTGAAAAATGCGATTGATGCTACTATTGCTCTTGGTGGACATAATTATCTCTTTTGGGGAGGTCGTGAAGGTTATTCTTCCCTTTTGAATACTGATATGAAAAGGGAAGTCGAACATATGGCACGTTTTCTGCAAATGGTCAGGGATTATGGCAGGAAGCAAGGGTTTAAGGGCGACTTTCTTATAGAGCCAAAACCTATGGAGCCTACAAAACATCAATATGACTATGATGCCTCAACTGTTATTGGTTTTTTGAACAAATACGGACTCGCAGATGATTTTAAACTTAACATTGAGGTTAATCATGCTACACTTGCAGGTCATACATTTCAGCATGAGATTCAGGTTGCTGCAGATGCAGGGTTATTTGGCAGCATTGACGCTAACAGAGGTGACTATCAGAATGGTTGGGACACGGATCAGTTCCCGGTAAATATATATGAGGTAGTTGAAGCCATGCTTGTTATTTTACAGGCAGGAGGATTTGATAGAGGTGGAATAAATTTCGATGCAAAAATTCGTCGCAATTCTACCAATGAAGAAGATCTTTTTATTGCTCATATTCTAGGGATGGACATTTTTGCCAGGGCTCTGGAAATATCATATAACATCCTTAATGAATCACCATTCTTGAAATTGAGGAAAAACAGGTACAGTTCTTTTGACTATGGATACGGGAAAGAATTTGAAAACGGGAGCCTAAATCTTGAGGACATTAGGGAAATTGCTTTCAAAAATGGTAAACCTGCACATATAAGTGGCAGGCAGGAGCTATATGAATCAATACTAAATCAGTACATACTTTAACACCAAGCCCATTTATTAAATAACAATATAACACATGCTTCCCTGATTTTTCCTGGGTGCTGTCTATGGCTTATTTATAATTAACGCAACCTTTGCTTCCTCCAGCCAGGGTGATGACAGTGTAACTTCTGCCTCCCCCTTTTCTCCTGTTGCTTCCAGGTAAACTATCAGCCTGCCGTTTTTTACCCTGAGTGTGTTGTTCCTGTAGTTGCCCATATAGGTATAGCTTCCCGACTCCATACTCAACAGCCTTAATGGTCCGCTTACGGTACATCTAATTTCATTGTCCGAGATATAGACCGGTCTGCCCTCACTGTCGGTAATGCTCACCTCGATCTGTGCCACACCCCTTTCGGCACTGATAGTGCTGTTATAGGCACTTGCATTAACCGCATATGGCCTGCCGCTTGTTTCCAGGGTGTCTCTTGCAACCTCAACTCCCCCGGTATAGCCTATTACCTCCAGGACACCCTCCCTAAAGGGTATGTCCCAGTGTATCGTACCGCTGTCATCACAATACTCCCTTTCCTCTCCAACTGTCTCACCATTAAGCAGGAGCAGGGCACTGTCACAGTTTGTATAACTCACCACCCTTACCATCTGACCGTTATCAAAGTTCCACAGGGGAGGGGCATCTATCCCGGGGGCAGATTCCCGGGGGTCGTAAGGATATGCCCCAAGGTATATCATGGGCTCAGTGGTCCACAGAGCCTTGCGAAAATAGGCCCTTGGTTTCTTGTGGCCGGCCAGGTCAAGCATCCCGGAAGTAAAGCCCCTGGAGGGCCAGCGGTGGGACTCACCGAGATAGTCGATACCTGTCCAGATAAACTGACCAAATATAAAA
>PWOE01000158.1 GCA_003557585.1 Candidatus Nealsoniibacteriota bacterium
CCTGCCAATGTTAATGAAGCGCCAGCTGTCTGCTTCTTGGCTTCACTGAAGGTGATATCACCTGAGGGAGGTGCCTCTACAGGATCTAAAAGATCTACACCAGCCTGAATCATATACGGCAGAACTTGCTTGATATTCCCATGACAATGAACTGCAGCATAATTACCATAACTGTGAATGATATCAATCATTTCCTTTTCAAATCTGTAGACAAATTGCTCATAAAACTCCTTCGATGCCATTGGAGGAGTAGCTTGTTCGCTTCCCATGATTCGCACTACAGGCCCCAATCCTTCACCCATACAGAAGACTAATAGGGGTTTTATGCGTTCATATGCTGCATGGATCATTTCTGAGATTAGCTGTGGTTCTGTAATCGTATGAACCAAATAATCTTCAAAATGGAAGGAACTGGAAACTGTTACCATGGGTGTGTTGATAAGCATCATCATGATCCCTTGATCTCCAATTTGGCTCTGCACTGTGAAAAAGTCCGACACATCGACTTCATCCAGCAAACCCTCTGCTGTAACTGACAGCAAGGCTTTTGCATCTTCAAGATTCTTCACTGGAGGCTCTACTAGCCAAGGAGTTGCTACATTTTTGGAATAAACCTCAGTAAAAAATAGTGCTTTCTTTGAAGTTGTTACCTTATAGCGAATTTGTTTTTTTTCACCAATATATTTTTGTTCTTCAACTTTTACAAATTGTTTAGGGACTGAAGCTATCCTGTTACAAAACCCGTAAGGAGAAAGATTCTTGTACTCATAAAAAATTTCACATTTTTCCCAATAGTACTGTTTAACTGAAAGAAAATTTTTATCTTCCAGCATCCACGAGTCAGTCCATGGGTCAGTAATGCCAATACTTGCAAAAGTATCCATCAGCCAAAGGGGTACTCTATCTACCGGTTTGCCCATGAGAGTATTCAGAATCCTCTGTTTTCCTGTCATAACCATGCCTCTATTTTACATTTTCACTGCACCGGAAGTGATTCCTCTCATAAATGATTTCTGGAGAAACAGATAAATAAAAATCAGAGGAAGTGATGATATTACTGTCACTGCCATCAATTCTACCCAGTTTATATCGTACTCACCTACTTTGCTTGCAATATAGACAACCAGCATTCTCGTGCTTCTTGAAATTGTGAGTACTCCAGCAAATAGATATTCATTCCATGCTGTTATAAATGCGAAAATTCCCGTGGCAACTAGACCAGGCTTTGCCACCGGGACAATTATCCTCAAAACAGCGCCAAGTATTGAACAGCCGTCAATACGGGCCGCTTCATCCAAAGAATGAGGGACAGAATTCATAAACCCTGTTAGAGAGAGCGTGCAAAATGGAAGAGATAATGAAACATATGCAATCATTAAACCCCAAATTGTATCAAATAATCCAAGCCTCAGAAAGTACTGATAAAAAGGTAATGTTAAAAGGATTATTGGCACCATTTGAGTCGATAAGATGTAGAACATCAACACTTTTTTCCCGCGGAAGGGATACCGGGACATACCATATGCAGCAAACAGTGCAATTGCTAATGCAAATAGGGTTGTAACTGAAGAAACTATCAAACTGTTGCGGATTCCTATCAAAAGAACTGGATCCTGAAAAATGGCTAAATACGCATTAACATTTATGCTGCTAGGAAACATCCGGGGAGGTATAAGAAAAACTTCCTGGTTAGTTCTAAGTGAAATAGAAACCATCCAAAAAATGGGGAAAAACATCATGAACAAAATAATGCCGGTTGTTATTACCCAAATAAAGTTTTTCAATGTTTTTTCCATACGATAAGGTGAATTCCAAAAGAATCCAACGGGAGAGCGGTGATTCATTGTTTCACCTCCGATTGTGTGTGAACTTTAATGTAAATCATTGCTATTACACTACAGATAAGGAGAACGACCACACCTTGAGCAGAAGCAAGTCCAAACCGGAGATTTTCAAAAGCTGTCTGATAAATCTTAATTGATAAGGTCCTTGTTGAACCCAATGGACCTCCGCCTGTTGTAAATGCAATCACTTCATATTGTCGGATGCACCAAACAATATCAAGCACAGCTAAGGTCATCAGCGTCTGTTTGATCATAGGAAGGGTTATAGACCAGAATTGCTGCCAGTGCGAAGCTCCATCGATATTTGCTGATTCATACAATTCTGAAGAGACGGTCATCAATGCTGCATAAGTGAGCATGAAAAAAAACGGCAACGACTTCCAGACAGTTATAATGATGATCCAAGTCAAAGCATAATCTGGATCACCTAACCATATGTGCAGACGGGGGGTTAATCCCAAATACACCAGTACACTGCTGAGCACCCCTGAAGGATTCAAGATAAGCAACCAAATAGCTGCTGCAACAGTCCAGGATAATAACCAGGGAATGATAATAATTCCTCGAACAAGATATGCTATTTTCCCTATTATTTGTGTATGTCTGTCAAAAAACACAGCAAGAGCTACTGCTAGTAAAAGATGTAGTGCTGTAACACTCAACACATATACAGCAGTATTGGCTAAAGCTTGCATAAAATCCTGGTCTTGAAAAATTATTTTATAATTTTCAAAAAAAACAAAAACAGCTCCTCGCTCGGGAAGATAATTCCGATAAAAACCTGTAATTATCACGTGAAGAAGAGGAAAAAATGTAGTCAATGCAAGAAAGATTATTAAAGGAGCAGTAAACATGATTCCCAATTTTGTGTTTTTTCTAATCATAAAGGGTTTTTTTCTCCTAAAAAAATATCCTGCTGTTTCCAGGAGTACATCCCGGAAACAGCAGTAAATTCAGCATTTCCTACTGTGCATAAAATCTGTCAAGTATTTGCTGGTAGCTGTCTGCTGCATCATTCAATGCATCTTCGACTGTCTTTCTATCCAGCATTGCTTCATGATACGCACGAACTATTAGGCGGTATAATTCTGATTCATTAGGAACAGAGCCTGTTCTGAAAAAGTTGTCTGACGCTGCCAAAGTTTCTAAGAATCCAGCATATCGCTCCTGATTTTCTGGCAATTCTCCAATAGAGGGAGTTATGGGCATATTTCCATCTGCATTCAGCAACTTAAGGTTCTCCTCTTCATAGATATACTGAAGCAAATCCCATGCTTCTTCCTTATTTTCCGATGATTCAGACAATCCCCAGCAGGCAATATTTATTACTGTACCTATGCTTTCGTCTTCAGGCATGAGTGCATAGTCAATTTCCAGTTCAGGATAGTTAGCATAAAAAGGAGTACCCCATGCGCCGTCGAATGTCATTAACACATTTTCTGCAGCCATTATTTCCCTCATTCGAACCGCATCAATAGTAATTGAACCAGGAGTAGCTATCTCATGTTCTTTCTCTAAATCAATCATCCACTGCATGGCTTTAATACCTTCGGGACTGTTAAAAGCTGCCCGTTGGCCATCTACATATCTTCCTCCGAATGAATAGAGAATAGGGCCGAAGTTGCATACATTTGCACCTGTTACATTTGCTTCAGACATACAAAATGCAGTTGCGAAAAAATTTCTTCCTGGATCACTTATTTCTTTACCAATCTGGACAAATTCATCCATTGTGCGAGGCGGTTCTAACCCCAGCTCTTCAAACAGCCCCCGATTAATTACCAGAGAGGAGTTACCACCCATATATGGGAGAATCCATGTTCTTCCTTCATGTTCACCTAGCAAGGGCTCATAAAACCTGTCATTCATTCCCATAGCCTCAACTCTGTCGGTCAAATCCTCCAGCACCCCCATCTGGATAAAATCCTGGAGCCAGTTTCTGTTAACTAAGAAAAGATCTGGCATATTTCCAGACTGACTCATTAGGATTATTTCGTTATACGCTTCATTCCAGTTCGTCTCCATCAACTCAATTTTTACATGAGGGTTTTCTTCCATATACGCTTCGGTAATTGGATGAATTGAGGCTCCATCAGACCGATTAAAAGTCCATCCCCACAGTCTCAAATTCACTGTTTCCTCTTCCTCACGTGCTCCTCCTGCAAAAAGCACTCCAGCAATACATGAAAATAATACAATACACACCACTACAGACTTCTTTTTCATCTTTTCCTCCTTAAGATGGTTTAGTAACATCAACATGAATTCCTGATAATTAATTCAGCCTTCATGCAGATATTCTCAATAACTGCTTCCTGTGTATCATTATTTTGCACCAACCGAAGCAGACTTTCACATGCCATTACACCCATTGAATAGATCGGTTGTCTAACACAGGACAATGAAGGCCTGACAATAGTTGCCCAGTCTGTATCCCCGAAGCCTATCAGATCTATATGCTTACCAATTTCTACCTGATTGTCTTGGAGAGCTTTATATACTCCCATAGCCATTGTTTCATTACATACAAAGATTGCACTGGGGGGTGCGGATAACTGGAGAAGCTCTAGTGCAGCTTGATAAGCTTTTTCTTTTTGGAATAATCCAGCTGCAACATAATCTGTTTTTATCTCTATTCCATGCATTTCTAGTGCTTTACAGTATCCTTGGAATCTCTGATCACTGGTCATTATCCCGTCAATCCCTTTAATGATAGCGATATCTCGATGACCTTTACTGATAAAGTGGGATACTGCCTGATATGCTCCGTCAATATTATCTATGGTCACAGACGGTACACAAAATCCTCCAATCTTTCTGTCTATAGTCACTATAGGCATTCCGCTTCGATAAATCTTTTTAATCATGGAATGGTTGTTCGGAGAAGGAGATACTAACAAACCGTCTACGTAACCCTCACAAAATGTTTCGAGATAATCCCGTTCTTTTTTAAAATCCTCATCAGTATTACCGACAATTAAATGATATCCGCTTTTACTAGCACAATCCTCAATTGCCCTTGTGATCGTTGCCCAGAAAACATTGGAAATATTGGACATTACCATGCCGATGGTCCTTGAGCTCTTTAATTTTAATGAGCGCGCAATGCCATGTTTTTTATAACTAAGGTCTCTTGCAGCATTCTCAACCTTCTCTTTGGTATCAGAACTATATGAACCATAGTTGCCGAGTACACGGCTTGCCATTCCAAGAGAAACTCCAGCTTTGTTTGCGACGTCTTTTAATGTAGGTTTTTTCATAGCATCCTCAAGTATAACGTTATATATTATTATCTTTGCAAATGTTTTATTTGTCAATCTAAAACAAATATTATTTTACAAACCCTCGGGAATAAGCGAGCTTAAACAGTCAAGCAAAACAAAAACAAGAAGCCAGAAGTCTCGTAAGTACCATCAGATAATATTCGAACAAGGAAACAGAATAATATGGTGTGACCAATTGTTTGAAAAAAATTCTTTAATCTTTAGTTCCCGGCCAGTTTTTCTAATTACACAGCAGCCGACTTACGAAGGATAGATTTTGGACAGCGGAGTCCAAATTTCTTATAGATGTCATTCACCTTTTTCACAGCCTCCTGTGGGATGATATCCCTGTCAAAGACTTTGCACTTTTGGTTTCTTAACTGAAGGAATGCACTCATCGTGTTGAAGGCAG
>PWOE01000114.1 GCA_003557585.1 Candidatus Nealsoniibacteriota bacterium
ACGGTAAACGGCATGACTGAGCGGGGTGGGTCGAAATACTGGCATCCTGAGTCTCCCTGGAATCCTTGTGTGAACGAAACACGAAGACCCGCGAAATGGGGCGGGTACAGGGATTCTGGCGCCTCATGGCGCGTCGGGCCCCGTCTGAACGGGGGGGGGCGGGATTTTTGGGGCGCTCAGAAGGCCCCGTGGGGTCACGGGGTGTCGGCGTAGCGCTCGCGGAAGGCGCAGCGGCCGTCGGGGAGCCAGGCGGGGATGTCGTAGTAGCGTTCGAGGGTCGGGCGCAGGACGTCCTCGTGGTAGGCGGCGTAGTCGAAGCCGCGGCCCTCGGCGAGGGTCCAGTCGACGCCGCGGATGGTGACTTCGCGTATGCGCACCTCGTCGAAGTAGGGCTCGACCTGCGCCGGATCCAGCTCGCCGCGGGTAGGGACGTAGAGCAGGTTGGCGCCGTCAAGGGCGCGGAAGTCGGTAAGCAGGTCGTCCTGGCGGCCATAGTGCGAGCCGGGGCCGAAAACCCCGACCTCGCGGCCGGCGTAGTAGCCCAGTACCGACGAGCTCGAATAGCTGCGGGTGTGCGTGTCAAAGTACATCCGTCCCCATTTTTCCGAAGTAGTCATTCAGGGCGGTGGCCACGACTTTGTCACCTTCCGGGCCTAAGGCTTCAAGTAGATCCCGTAGCAGGAAGCCCTCGAATTTATTGATTCCGTCTGTTACCACCGTGGAGGTTCTAAGCTCGCGTTGAGAGAGCTGGTCCAGCATTGCGCGATCTAGCAACGAGCGGTCTCCGGCATTGGTGTCGCGGATTGTACCCTCGACCTCAAGGATTACCTCAGCGCCGGGTTCAATCATCGGACCGAAGGCTTTGTCGGAAGCATCAGAATTCGTGCCTTCCGCTGCGCCCGAAAGGGCAAACACAAAGGCAGGGTCACTGCCGTGTGCAGGGTTGCCTTGTGCAACAAGCTCGCTGATCGCAATCGCTCGGCGTCTCTTCCCGCGGGTCTTCAGCGCGTTGTGAAGAGTGTTACGAAAAGTATGTCGAAATGAGAAGCCGATTTGAAAAGGCAATCGTCGACAGGAAGGGTGAGGCCCGGGCTGAAGAGCGCCCGGACCTCAACGTTCCTTACCAGGTCCGACGGAAAGAGACGCCGATTGCATGGAGGTCATCGGAGCCTGCGATTTCCCCCTGATAGCCCGCGTTGAGGAAGCTGTTGCTGTTCAACTGGGACTGCACCCCCAGGGCAATGCGGGCGCGGTTGCGGCTCAAGCGCGGCCCTTCGATGGTGAATCGGCCCGCGGAGTTGCCGGAGAAGGCCGTATCCATCCGGCTCGCACGATCACCGTGTTCATGGACCCAGGCTGCCTCCGCGTAGGGGGCCACCCAGCCACCTGTGGTGTCGAAGGTCTGGTCGAAACGTACGCCCGCCTGGCTGCGGAGGGAGTATTCGCTTTCGCTGTCGACGTCGAGATTGGCGGCTCCCGCGCCGGATTCGCTGAAGCTGCTGCGGCGCAGATACTCGTAGTCGAGGCCGCCAAAGGGGGTCACCCGCGCGACGTCCGTGACTTCGAAGACATAGCCCACTTCGATGCCGGTCCCGATGCCTCGGGCCGAGTAGTCGGCAGTGGCGGTCTCGTTCAGCGTGGCAACAGAGCGTTCGGAATCAGCCCGGTGGTATCCGACGCCCAGACTGCCGCGTGCGTACAGGGCATCCTGCTGCCAGCCACCGTAACCGGCCAGATGGAACGAATCGACGTCAAGGTCTCCGCTTGCGGTGGAGACACGGTTGCGGGTGTATCCCATGGCCGCACCAACGAAGACGTTGTCCGAGACCGGCGTATCGAACCCGACACTGATCCCCCCGAAATCGTAATCGGCTCCGGAGGCATTGGACGTGTCGTCGATGTCGCCTCGACCCCCCTCGGCGGTCACCCACCAACCGCGGTTGGGACCCGATTCACCCTCCACGAGGTCGCGTGCCTGCCCGGCGGAGGCCAGCTGCAGGCCCATCAATTGATCGAGGCTTGCCATTTCGCCGAACGCCGGGCCACTCGAGCGACCCGACATGCGGCCATTGAGGCCGGAGCGGAAGCGCTGGGCACCGCGCAGACCGATCTGTTGAACATGCGTATGTTCGACGCCGGACAGGTCATCCAGCGCGGCGCGTGACTGATCTTCGTCCATCGACAAGATCGCGCTGGTGATGGTGTTGGCGCCCTGATCTTTGACTTGCGTATCCAGGGCAGTGCCGACCGCCCGCTGGTTGGGCGTGCGGGCGACGTCCCCAAGATCGGCCACCTGGGTGAGGGTGAGGAATACCGCGTCCTCGCCGTATTCCAGGGAAGGGGACAGGAAGGCGAAATCGTCGGTCACTTCGGAGAACTCGCCCTGCACCTCCTGTTCCGCGCTGAGGATGTTGTAGGTGGTCTCCGGTGCATAGGTCGATCCGTCATCGGTGCCGCTCTCCGATGTCACGTGGAGGGAAGCATCCTCGGAAATGACAATGTTTCCCTCGACCGTGACGAAGTCGTTGTTCACACCGGCCTCGTCACCACCGTCATTGACCTCTACCCGGTAGACCGATCCCCCGGCAAATTCAAGATCACCGTTGCCCACGGCGAGGCTTCCGATCGAATTACCCGGGGCCAGCATGCCCTCGACCACGGTGTCCCCGCTGACCACACCGTCGCCTCGCAGCACCCCGCCGGTGCCGACACGGATAACGTCATCGCTGGACATGAAGCCATTGACAACCGCTTCTGCAGAAGACCCCTCGTTCCGTGCAATCCAGATTCCGCTGCCGGCCTGGACTTCTGCGTCGTCGCCCACATGCAGCAGGGCATCGCCATTCAAGCCTACGGTCAGTTCGTTCGATACTGACCAACTGCTGTTTCCCCCTGACAGGCGTACCTCGCCTACGCCCCCTTCGTTGAAGCCAATCCAGCCTGAATTACTGTTAACGGCGCCACCATCCTGGATATCCAGCTCGGCCTCGCCCTCGCTTCCGATGCGGATGCTGCTAGCGGCGCTCCATCTGGAGCCAGTTCCGGCCACACTCACTGAGGCCGAGGATCCGGACTGAACGCCGGCAAAGCTTAGTCCATCGCTCTCGACGCTTCCCCCTTCTGTAATTTGGAGTTCGGCTTTGCCGGAGCGGCCGATTCGGAGGGTGTCGGTGTTCCACGACGAGCCTTCTCCGCTGACCGTTACCGAACCTGAGGAGCCATCTTCCCGTGCTACGTGACTTTCTTCCTGCACGGTTACGCTGCCGCCAGACTCGATGACCATCGAGCCTACGCCTTCCTGGCTGACGGCAAGCATATCGGTTTCCATCTCTGAATCATCTCCCGTCACGATGATCGTGCCGGTACCCGTCTCTTGAGTCCCAATGATCGTGGTGGCTTCGCCGTCATCGTCGTTTACTTCTACGGTGGCGCCGTCCTCTATGCGCATTTCTGCGCTGCCAAGCTGTCCTACTGACAGCGCTTCAGTTTCCCAGCGGGCGCCATCTTTAACCGTCACTTCGGCGCTCCCCGCTTGGCCTAAAAATGAGGAGGCGAAAACACTCTCCTCCGCGGTTACCTCGCCGTCACCCTGTACCGTCACGGTGGCTTCGCCTTGCCTCCCGACTGTCAGCTCTCCTGCGTTGGTCCACTCCCCTTCAACAGTGACCTCTGCTTCGGAGCCGTCCTCCAGGGCAAGGATGGCGAAGCCGTCATTCGTGAACGTGGCGCCACTTTCGACCTCCAGGCGCGCCAGTTTTCCTTCGCCGAATCCTGCCCCGAGGCCATCGACGTTTAGCTCGCCTTCGCTTTCAATCGTCACCGTTCCGTAGCCCTGGGTTTCTTCGAACACCGAAGTCCCGATCCGCAAGGCTTGTTCGGTTTCCAGCGTGCCTTCAACCTGGAGAGTCGTGTCCTCGTGGCCGGCAACGCCAACGGTGTCGGCCACCGCATTTTCTCCAGAGTCGGGTATGTGAACCTCGTCGGCATCGGTCAGGAGGTCAACATAGGTCTCGTTGTCCGGAACAGCCTCCGGATCCCAGTTTTCCTCAGTAAACCAATCATCATCGGTTGCTCCGGTCCAGACGGTGGTTTCCTCGTTTGCCCAAACGCCGCCGCTACCGATCACCAGGACCGCTGGTGCAATTACGCCTGCTGCGAACGACTGCCGAGGCAATGGGTTCGACCGCTGCACAGCAGTTTGAATGGCACGATGTACGGGATTACGGCGGAAAGAGGGCATCAGGGTTCTCCTTGCGAAAGCGATGGCTTGGGCAATGGTTCCGGGACCCCTCGCGGGGCGTTGCGCCTCAAGATGCCAATGGAACTGGCAGCATGCCCCCTTCAAATAGACGGGGAACACGAAAGATTCGGTGTGGAGAGCGGGGGCTAGCGGCTGTAGGACGTTAAGTAGCGATCGGTGAAGTCGCAGCGGCCTTCGGGGAGCCAGGCGGGGATAGCGTAGTAGTCGGCCAGGACCTCGCTCAGCACCTGCTCGTGGTAGGCGTCATAGCGAAAGCCGTGCCCCTCGGCGATCTCCCAGTCGATCCCGCGGATCGCCTGGCGGCGGACCACGACCTCGTCGAAGAAGGGTTCCAGGTCGTCGGGGTCGACCTCGCCGCGGGTCGCAACGTAGAGCAGGTTGGCGCCGTCCAGGGCGCGGAAGTCGGTCAGCAGATCGTCCTGGCGGCCGTAGTGCGAGCCGGAGCCGAACACCCCGACGTCGCGTCCGGCGTAGTAGGCAAGGACCGCGGAGCGTGAATAGCTGCGCGTGAACACGTGCCAGTCCGGCTCGTATTCGTTCACGGCCGCGGCCACGGATTCCGGGGCGAGGTAGTAGACCGCATCGGCGTAACGGTCGTGGTTCTCGAGCCATTTCACGGGCATCAGCGCGATCATCAGGAGCACCACCGCATGTACGCCGGCCAGGAGGGCCGAGAGCCAGGCGCTGACGTTGAGCGCGCGGGTGCTCAGGAACAGGGCGGGCAGCAGCAGGAAGGGCACGAACACCGCCAGCCAGTGCAGGCCGATGCTCTTGAACGGCGCCAGCAGGGCGAACACCGCGAGCGGGATCAGCCCGGCGCTCAGGAAGACCCCGAAGCGATGTTCACGGATGCCGGGCCCCAGTACGCGGAACTCGCGGGCGATGAACCACAGCAGCCAGGGGGTGAACACATAGACCAGCATCGCCGCGTAGGCGAGCAGGTTGGTCAGGTCGATCCCGTCGCCGCCATGCCGGTTCACGATGTTGAACATCACGTTGTACCAGCAGTTGTCCCAGTTCCAGTACAGGTTCAGGGCCACCGCCGGCACCACGCCGAGGATGATCAACAGCAGTCCGCGCCAGTGGCGCGGCGCGAACAGCAGGATGTGCAGCCCCAGCGCGAT
>PWOE01000095.1 GCA_003557585.1 Candidatus Nealsoniibacteriota bacterium
CAGGATGGTTTTTGCCTAAGACCTTTTCTTTTATCTCCAGTGCACGTTTGAAAAATGGCTCTGCTTCGGCATATCTGCCCTGATCACGATACAGTGCTGCCAGATTGTGCAGTGATGTTGCTGTATCGGGATGGTCTTTGCCTAAGACCTTTTCACTTATCTCCAGCGAACGTTTGTAAAGCGGCTCTGCTTCGGCATATCTGCCCTGATCACGACACAGTTCTGCCAGATTGTACAGTGATGTTGCTGTCTCGGGATGGTCTTTGCCTAAGACCTTTTCACTTATCTCCAGAGAACGTTTTAATAGTGGCTCTGCTTCGTCATATTTGCCCTGATCATTATAAAGCATTGCCAGATTGTTCAACGATTCTGCCGTATCAGGATGGTCTTTCCCCAACACCTTTTCTTTTATCTCCAGCGAACGTTTGTAAAGCGGCTCTACTTCGTCATATCTGCCCTGATCACGATACAGTCCTGCCAGATTACTCAGTGATGTAGCCATATCAGGATGCTCTGCTCCCAACTCTTTCTCTCTGATATCCAGCCCTTTTTCCAGATTCAACTCACTTCTGCCAAAGTCGAATTTTTCTGTATAGTAACACCCCGCCTTATTGTAATAATGTGCGGCTTTGATAGGTATGCCTGCTTTTTCATAGTGCAAGGCAATTCCTTCAGCGTTTTCATCAAGGTTTTCAGCATAGACGGTTTCCATTGCTGCTGCTGCTGCCTGATGTAACTTTTTCAGCTTTTCCGTCATCATTCTGCCGTAAACGATATCCTTAATGAGAATATGGGTAAAGATATAACGTAGCTCATCTAAATCCTTCCAGATACGGTTTTTTGTTCCGTTTTGCAGTTCGTCTTCCAGGTCGGTATTGAGCATCTTAGAAAGCACCTGCACGTTAAACTCTCTGCCCAAAACAGAGGCGTTAGAGACGCACTCTTTTACCCTGTCAGTCAATCTATCTATACGGCTGCCGATAATGTCGCTGATACTGAAAGAACTGAGATAGCCAACCTCACCTTTGACGGCACCTTTATCATCAACATTGCCGTTCTCCATCAGATAGGCGGTAAGCTGCTCGATAAAGAGCGGATTACCCATTGAACGTTCTTTGATAAGATTGAGAGTATCAACGGGACAATCAGATAAACGGAGAATTGTTTTGATTAGTTCCTGACTGCCGGTATCACTCAGAAGACCCAACTCCAAATCATATCTCCGGTGTTTTGTCAGCCCTAACTCAACCTTGCCACCATCTTCTAAATAACGGCAGGATGAAACGATTGTCAGCGGGGCTATCTCTTTTTCGCTCAGCAGTCGCAGATACGACTTACTATTCTCATCAAGCCACTGTCCATCGTCAAGATGAATCAGTACCGGTTTTGATTTGACAAGCTGCTGTATGAATCTGACAAAAGCATTTTTTAACTGTTTTGGTTTCTCTTCACCGGGCAGAACGTTCCAGACCGAATCCTCCCATTCATAGCCCAACAGATAGGCAATAATGGACTCAATCCTTATCATCTCCTCGTCTCCCTGAGCAAGTCCCATCCACAACCCTCTGAACATCTTAATTCCTGCTTCTCTGGGTAAAAGCAGATTGTAGTAGAAATAATTCCTGACTATCTGTGTGACAGCATCTAATGAAGCCTGCAAGATAGCATCACAACTGATCTGAAACCGGTGGCACTGCTCTGCTGAATATGGGGCTAATCCCTCTTTTACCAGACGTGATTTACCAATGCCCGCATCTCCCGAAACATAAACAATAGCGTTACTTTTCTCGTTATTGCTCTTATCAATATACTCTCTGATTGTCTTTAGCTCTTCATCTCTGCCCACAAACCGGTTTTCCTGATAACCTGACTGCTTTTTTGTTCTTTTGCCAAGACGATAGTAACGGATCGGTATTTCTATTCCCTTTAGATTGAGAACGCCTAAATGATGAAAAGAGTATTTACTCTGCAGTTCCTGCCAGAGAAAAGAGTCAGTGAGAATCTCTCCCATTCTTGCTTTATTCATTAACCGTGCCGATAGGTTCATACGATGCCCGAAGGCGGTATATTCTTTAACGTCAGCGCTGCCGCAATATCCGGCAAAAACATCTCCGCAACTGATACCTACAGCAAGTTCAGGAACAGTGGCAACTACTTCTAAGGAAAAACTGCTGATTCTGTCTAAGGTTCTTCCCTCACTATGAGGCATTCCGAAGAGGATTATGGCTATCAACCCTTTGTCGGTAGCGTCTAATTTATTGACATACCCGCCGTAACTGTCTGCCAATCTTTCTATGACAGCGATTGTCTCTTTTCTTTCTGCAAAGCCGATACTTTCCAGATTGATAAAGCAATAGGCGGCGGAACGGATTTCATTGTCGGGGTTCTCATTTCTCAAACGGGAACAGATAAAACGCTTTTTTGTCTGCTCATCGTAAACGTGTTTATTATAACTGTGTTCAGCGCATTCCTGCTCTGATTTGTTTTCTTGAATGTGTTCAGAGCATCCCTGCTCTGATTTTGTATCAAGTCTCATCTTGAGCTTGGCATCTATGTCTCCGGAGCATCCTTGCTCTGGCCCTATGCCTATTGACTCAGCTATCAGACGATACCCTCTGTCTAATTTCTCAAAATGCTCTTCACCTATCTTTTTAACAGTAGCTTTGGAAAATATTACATCCTCTTTCAAACCGGACAGTTCGGCAATCTCCTGGATAGTCTCACCATAAAAGACATATTCGTTCTGCACCTCATTGTCAAAAATCTGCCAATTGATATCACCATAACAGACGGTCTGTCTGATTTTCAGAGTAAAATCACCGAATGGGGTCTGATAAACACTTTTTTCTTTAAAGAATTTCGTAATAGAATTGACGGCTGAAATAACACTCTTTCCTGTTGCATTTATGTAACAAGACCTTGCAGATTTTGATTCCTGTGTCCCTGGAGCTTCCAGCTTTGGATTAGCAACAGGAAAGACAGCACAAAAGGCATCTCCGGCAAAGAGGCTGACAAATCCGCCGTACCTTTCTACTGTCTTAATCGGCTCTCCGAACACCATTTCCAGAAAACGGCTCAACTCTTCAGCACCCCTTTTCCCTTCCTTCTGCAGTGTCGTCCCTATCTTCGTAAAATCGGCAATATCAAACAGCAATACATAGCCGTTGATATTCCCCTCTAAAACCTTCTTTTCATAATTCTGAAGTATAAACTCAGGTATGTGGCGTATCATATTTCTCTCCTTACTTTAGGGACAGGCACGGTGTCCCCTGCCTTCGCAGGAGGAGGCTCTGTCCGTACATCCCCAAATCGCCAAAACGTTTACGCCGCAACGGTCATTGATGCTTCGTGCTGTTTGACACATAATCAGGCAGTTCCTCAAGCCCCAAGTAGAGATATTTGATCCGATAGTCGGGAAATTGCTTGAGGAGTTTGGTAGATTTTTGAGGGAGCTTACCTTTTCTGATAATCTTCTTGTTCATCTTGATTTCAGCGAGTACTATGAGCTTTTGCGCATCATTGACTGCTACGAGGTCGATCTCATTTTTATAACCGCTTTCCCAATATGAAGCTACCTTGTTATATTGACCCTGCTGTTTGAATATATCTGTATAGAGTCGTTTCAACCAGTACCCGGCGTACTGTGTATAGCTTTGGAGGAAACGTTGTTTGACATAAGCTGTGTTTGAGCTTTCTACAGCGCTTCGGTACCTGTGGAAGAAAGCAAACCAAAATGCCATAAAAGGGTCGTTTATCTTATATTTGACCGATCTTGTCCCAATTTTTGCATTGATGGGACGAAATTGAGATATCAGGCTGTAGTCCTTTTCCAATCTCTCCAGATGACCACCGACACTCGAAAGAAGGATTGATTCGATTTCGACCCGTGAGGTTTTACCGGTTGCGATTAGTTCCAAGATGGAGAAATACACTCCATAATCTTTACCGAATTCCTCTATCAGAAGGTTCTTTCCTTCATCTGCAAAGATTGAATAGTCTGAAAAGACCAGATTGACAGCATCTTCTTGGCTTTTGCAGTTATAATCCTTGAGAACTTCCAGATAGCGGGGAATGCCTCCGGTGAGAATATAATACAAAAGCAGATTTTCAGCAGAAAAGGTACCTTGTTCTTCCAATATCTCTGCAATGGTTTTGATGGGAAAGGCTTTGAGATTTATCAGCAAATCTGAACGTCCATATAGCGGCTGACGGGAATCCTGAAATGTCTTACGCATCATAGAATAGACCGAACCGGAAACGATAAGATGCACATGACACGCATCCTTGTTGCTATCCCAGATGTGTTGAAAATCCGAGATAAAAGAGGGACTGACCTGCAGAAGTTCCTGAAATTCATCTATTATGACTATAATACTGTTATTCTTGCTATAATCGAATAGCAGGCACATAATATCGGTCAGTTTGTTTATCTTGCCATAGTTTTTTATCTGCAACGAATCCTCTATATAGCCCAGATATTCTTCACAGAGAATCTCTTCACTTTTTCTGGAAACAAAGAAGTACACGCTTGCGTATGATGCACAAAACTGCTTTATCAATCTGGTTTTACCAATCCGCCTTCTGCCTGTGAGGACAGTTAAGCGAGAAGAGCTTGATATGTTTTCATGAACCTTTTTAAGCGCTATAAGCTCGCTTTGCCGATCATAAAATATCATAACGTAATCTCCGTTGCAGTAATCATAGTTGCAATAATATTGAGAACGCCTTGAAAATGTCAAGCTCAATTCTCAAAATATTCATAAAACCGCGCTGAGACGGGACAGAAACAGTGTGTATAGAACAGGATGTTTCCCTCTTTTAAAGCGGATGGCAGCTCGGAAAAATACTTTGAGCAGTGTCCCTGCGTTGTACGGATAATTAATCATAGTCAGGCAACAGTAATGGAAAGCTGAACTTATACAGTTTCCATAATAAAGCAACACTACTAAAAAATACACCCCCCGTAGTAGGGTTTAATTAGGGAGGCAATATGCATTTTCAATAGGGAATTAGCATTAGAGGCTGTGCAAAAGCTAGCTTCTTTTATCCTTAGAAATCCCCGAGCAATGACAAAACATAGCCTTGCAGTGCAGTGCAGCTTGCAGCAACAATTATGGCAATGGTAAGGACACCCGAGAGGATGGTTAAAAATGCCGCTTCAGTTTGCCTTTATCAGCGTGATCAAAATAATCTGCGAAATCTGGTGCGCCACGAGGCGTTGTTATGGGAAGTTGGTGATAATCCAACCTAACCAATTGTTTGTTCAGTTAGAAGCGAAGAAGATGTCAGCAGCCGTAAGGTGAGAGTCAAAGCTCTTCTTAGCGGTAAGTAAGCTGTAATGCAAATGAACAGGTTTAGCCTCGTTAGACCAATTGCAGTCGG
>PWOE01000006.1 GCA_003557585.1 Candidatus Nealsoniibacteriota bacterium
TAAAAAAATGTCTCTATACTCAAAATATTTAAAAGAAGAGGAAGAAGAGTTCAATTCTCTTGAAGAAGTAGCTCAAAAAAAGAGAGAGCTTGAAGAGAAAAAAGACCTTCTATCTCAAAAGAAATCGACTATTGTTGCTTCAATTAAAAGAATTGAGAAAGAGGAGGAAGAGATAGAGAATAGAGAACTCTCTTTGGAAAAGAGAGAGGAAAAAACTCAAGACAGTCAAGAGAAAAAAAGTATTGCTCAAGAACGAAGAGAAGTAGAAGACAAGAGACGAGAGATAGAAGAAAAAAGGTGGCAAGAAGAAGACAAGGTTAAAGGAATAGAAGAAGAGAGGCAAAAGCTAGAAATTGAATATCAGAAGATTCTAAACAGAGAAGAAGATCTTTCTTCAAAAGCAGAAAAAGAAGAATTAATGAAAGAAAGGGAGGTTTTAGAGGATGATCTCAAGCAAGTAAGAAAAGTCAAGGAGCCTTTGCAAAAAGATTTATCCTCCATCAATCAAAGAAAAGAAGGTATAGAGAAAGAGATACAATCAGTCGATAACAAGATTCAGTCAATCAAGAAAGATGAGGCCAGTATTCAAGAAAGAGAAAGGAGTTCTGATGATTCAGAAGAAAGAAAGAAAGCTGAGACAGAGAGAAGAGAGATAGAAGATAAGAGACGCTCCGCTGAAGAAGAGAAATGGCAAAAAGAAGATGAATTAGAAAAAGTAATTCAAGAAGAAGAAGAGATAAATAGAATCATTGAAAGAGAAAAAAGGATATCAGACAGAATAAAAAAGATAGACTCCATTGTAAAAGGAAAGAAGGATGCCAGTGAAGAAGATGTTGCTCAAGAAGAGAAAGATGACTCTTCTCATGATGACACTCCTCTTGATGAAAAAGAGACCAAGGATGATGATCTTGAAAGCTGGTTTAGCGAACCAAAAGAGAAAGAGGAAGCTAAGCAGAAAGACGAGATAAAAAAGGAAGACAAAGAAGAGCCCCCTAAAGAAGAGTCCGAAAAAGATGAGGTAATCGAAGAAGTTGAGCAAGAAGAGGGGAAAGAGGCTAAAGATGATTCTTCTGTTGAGCAAGAAGAGATAAATGAATTTGATATGGTTGCTCAATATGTCAAGAATAACTCACCTAGCCCTGACCTAGACCTTGTTAAGATAAAAGACAATCAAGACTTTTTTAATTTCATGCTTAAGTTAGCTAAAGAAGAAAAAGAAAAAAATAAATAAGAAAATATGTCTTTTTATAAAGATTATTTAAAACAAAAAAAAGATTCTCCTCAAGAAAAAGAAGAGAAGCTTGTTGATAATAAGCCCGAGCTAGAAGAGAAAGAAGAGGTGGTGCCTCAAGAGAAAGATGAAGAGCCGGCTCAAGAGCCAGAGAATATGACTTCTCAGCAGAGAGAAGAGATTGAAAGGCAAAGATTCCTTAAACGAATAGAAGGTGAAGATTCAGAGAAGCTGAGCAGTCAACCTCAAAAAGCTCCAGAGATCAAAAAAGAGACGACTCCGGAAACAGTTATCCCACCAGTTCCACCCAAACCTCCAAAAAGTCAAAAGATTTGGGCAAGAGTCATTATCTTGCTTGCTCTGATATGCGCTATCGGTTTAATATCTTTTCTCTGGTATCGATTAATAACTGATCCACCTAAAGACACTGAAGTAATAACCGAGGTTGAAGAGATTGAAATCAAAGTGCCTGAAGTTATTGCTCCTCAGTCTTTAATCGATTATTCTCTTTTCAGAGAAGGTGTTGTAACAAGAGACAATGAGATATCGTCCTATCTCAGTCAATATCTGGAAGAAGAATTTGAAGAAGGCTCTTTTGTTAAGATAATGCTTAAAGACCAGAGAGACCAAGATGATCCAGGCTATCTCTCTTTTGACAGTTTTTTATCTAATTTCAGAATAAGGTTGCCAGAGATAGATGAAAGAATTGATAAAGACAATTTTAATCTCTTTGTCTACTCTCAAAGTCAGGGTAATAGGCTCGGCTTCATCGCTGAAATTACTGACATAGATGGCTTCCCGGGAATGATGCGCGAATGGGAGAATGATACTCCAGGCAATGTATCTAATTTCATCTCCTTCTTTAATGTCAGTCCAACCCCACTTAAAACAAGCTTTGATTCTTTGATGCATAGAAATGAAAGAATCTGGTGTCAGGAATATGCTGAAGATGATTTCGGTATCTGTTATTCAGTCTTATCAAGCAGAAAGCCTTTCTTTATATTCACTACATCATTACAAAGTGCAAGATCTATTATTGATAAAATATAAGAAGATGATGAATAAAGAAATCATTGATAAAAACAAAACCATTCTAGAGAAAGAGAGGGAAGTGATTGAAAATATGTTAAGCGACTTCGCTGATGAGAACAAAGATGGTTCTGGTGATTGGGATACAAGATATCCAGATTTCAGGGCCAAAGGAAATTTAGAGGAAGAGGCTGATGAAGTAGAAGAGTACACCTCCCTTCTTCCTGTTGAGAAAGCTCTTGAAGAAAAATTAGCTAATATTAAAGAAGCCCTCAAGAAAATTGAATCAGGCTCTTATGGCAAGTGTGAGTCTTGCGAGAAAGAGATAGAGGCACGCAGGCTAAAATTGATTCCCGAAACAAGAGTCTGTAATAGATGTAAGTAGTTCTATTGAAAACAAAAAGACACGGTTCTAACCGTGTTTTTTCTTTTCTTTAATGGTTCAATTAAAATCTGTGACCAAATCTAAAATTTGATAAAGGATTGGCAGCTCCTCTTACCTCGAAATGAAGGTGACAACCTGTACTGTAACCAGTTGTTCCCATGAGACCGATTGTCGCTCCCTGAGCAACCTGTTGACCAGGAGAAACCATGATTCTTGAAAGATGTCCATAAAAAGTGACTACTCCGTTGGGATGCAGAATACGAACATAGTAGCCGGCGATACCATGATATCCGGTCCTTTGGACTCTACCTGATGCTGCAGCATATATAGGTGTGCCACAACTATTGGCTACATCTACTGCATTATGCCAATGAAGTCCTTGTGAAACTACTCCTCTTGTTGGTGGAATAAACCAAGACCCAGAAATTGATGCTTGTGATGGTGCACTTGGCAAGGCAGTTCTCGGCTTTTCTCCTCCAGGAATGATTAAGATATCTCCAATAGAGACTTCATCTTCTACTTGATTACAAACAACTATCTCTTCTCTGTCTGCTTTGTATCTAGTAGCTATACTAGAAAGAGATTCGCCACTCTTAACAATATGAAAAACTCCTGAAACTGGTAAGATTATAAGGTCTTGTCCTTGTCTTAAACTGCTCCTGTTGAGATCGTTGGCCCAGACAAGAGTATCTGTTGATATTCCAAACCTAGAAGCAATTCCACTTAAAGTATCGCCACTTTGAACTTTATAGGAAATGATATCCTCTCTACATTTCAAGCTATCAGATTTAACTCCAAGAACTTGGGTTGTCGGCATAGATATAGGTGCAACTGCATAGAGTGTATTGTCTTGCGAA
This sequence comes from Candidatus Nealsoniibacteriota bacterium, assembly GCA_003557585.1. Classification (GTDB taxonomy): domain Bacteria; phylum Patescibacteriota; class Minisyncoccia; order Minisyncoccales; family CSSED10-335; genus CSSED10-335. The sequence continues at coordinate 3,503 of PWOE01000006.1, forward strand.
ACTACAATCTCCAAGTCACTTACTATCTTATTGTCCGAGCTTAAAAAGAGATTATCATTACCATTAACGATATCAAAAGAGATAGCTTCTTGATAATTACCTCCTAAATTAATTCCAAAAAACAAGAGAGCAAAAGCAATCATGGTAATCGCTTTCAAAGCACAAGAGGGCTCTTTTGAAGATCCCTTGTTTTCAGCTACTTTCAAGTATATTTTCTCTTTTATCGAATTAACAAGACAAAAGATGCTTTTAAGTTTCGTTTGAATATGCTTATCCTATTTCTCAATCTACCTGATTTGCCTGATTTACCAAATTGTCCCTATTCTAGTCTCTTGTGAGTAAAAGTCAATCACTTTTTCCACAAGCTAGATTGTGATAGAATAATCTAATGAATTTAACTTCTAAAAGAGACATTGTCGATTTGCTTGATAAGTATGATACCAAGCCCCTCAAGGCTCTAGGTCAAAACTTTTTGATCAATGAGAACTATGTAAAGAAGATTGCTGCCTTCTCTTCCAAGGATGACACTGTCGTTGAAGTCGGTCCTGGGCTGGGCACCTTAACAAAAGAGCTGGCGATAAGAAGCAAGCGAATTATCGCTATAGAAAAAGACAGAAAGATGATTGAGATATTAAAAGAGACTTTAAAAGACTTCAAAAATGTCTCAATAATTGAGGGGGATATTCTTGATCTTGTTGATGATTTAAATCTTAATGACTCTAATTACAAAGTCATTGCAAATCTACCTTACTATATCTCGCCCGCTATTATAAGAAAATTCTTAGAAGCAAAAAACCCTCCCAGTGAAATGATAGTGACTTTACAGAAAGAAGTTGCTCAAAGAATCTGTTCAAAGCCACCGAGAATGAGCATCCTCTCTGTCTCTGTTCAAATTTATACTTCTCCCAAGATTCTTTTCAAGATAGCGAGAAACTCTTTTTGGCCAGTACCCAATGTCGATAGCGCTGTCTTGAAGATAGAGAGAAAAAAAGGCTTGCCAGATATCGATTTCAACTCTTTTTTTCAGATAGTTAAAGCCGGTTTTTCAAGGCCAAGAGCTCAGCTGTTGAATAATCTCTCAAAACAGCTAAAATTAAGCAAGGATGATTTAAAGGAATTAATCTTGAAAGTTGACGTTCAGCCAAGTCAAAGAGCTGAAACATTATCAATCTCTGATTGGCTAAAATTAGAAGAGATTTTAAGAAACTCTAATGCGTAAAATAGCTTATCTTTTATTAATTTTGTCTCTTGTTCTCTTTCTTTCTTACTCTTTAAGCCTAGGAGTCAAGGCTTTTTTATATGATGATCTTTCAAATGGTGGATCAACGACTGCAACTGGAGAGGCAGAAAGTAGCGACCCGCTATATGACCATGAGCTTGATCCTAATGGTGATATTTGTGTTCCTGATTGGGTTGAAAAATCTACAGACACTGACAGTGGATGTGGTGGTGGAGCAGCGATAACTCTAATTGACCAGAATGAATGTTATGACGATAAAAAAGAAGTTATCAAATGCAACGAATGGGAGAAGTTCGATTCAAGCAAGCAAGCTTGTCTTTGTGCTGGTGAATGTTTAGGGTCACCAAGCACTCCACGTTATTATAATAATCCAGAAATCTCAAATTCACCCCTTCTTTCTATAGGCAATACAAATATATTCCTTCCTGTGAAGCTTGAATGGCAATCTTTGGGATGGGGAGAAGAGACCGGCCCTCAATCTTTCAAAATAGAGATAGATAATGCTTCTCGTACCTTTATTCCCTTTGACCCCACTCAGCCTTTTA
>PWOE01000151.1 GCA_003557585.1 Candidatus Nealsoniibacteriota bacterium
ATCTCTCCAGTATCGCTGGGGTGAATAAAGAAAGAGATATCCATAACAGCATTAAGGTTTATAACTGGAAAGAACCATGAGCTATTTAAATATTGAGGATAAGAAAAGATGAAAAAAGACTTAGATACCATCTCTCCTACCTTAAGATGAGTCTGATTGATTTCTAAAAAAGATGGAGCAATTAAGTCTTTTGCATTAAAGGTATCGGTATTATCAGAAGAGCCACTTGACTCCCTGTTTTTATTTTTTCTTTTCAGAATTTTATCTAAGATTTCAAACATATGTCAATTAGTTAATGATTTCTTGTGGTAGATCCGGATAATAACCAGTCTTAGCCTCTTTGATGTGGTGTAAGCTCCAAAACAATTCTATAAGTTCCGCTGTTGTTAGTGGAATTGATTGTAAGTTGCATCCTCTGAGACCAAGAGCAATAAACTCCATTCTTTGCCACAGCTGACTCTTGTGTCTTTGAAAGGACTCTTCTGTTAATTGAGGACTAGAATTGTCTTTGCTTGAAGTGATTTTTGGAATATGTATATCTGTTCCAGAATAAGGCACGATAACAAAGAATTTTTTAAGTAAAACATCTTGGGTTTCAATAAGATTTTCAAGGAAACTCCTATAATCGGCAGTCTGTTCTTTCAATAAAGGATTTACCTGCTTTTCTTCTAAATCTTTAATTTTATCAAGATAACCTGTGATATTTAATCTTCTTGACTGGCAAACTATTTGGCAAGTAAAATCCAGAGAGTTTAAAAAGTTTTGAAATTGATAAATAATAGATCTTTGTTCTTCAACTGATTTCAAGGCAAAGTTTATTGAAGAGACCATAAGAACGCCTCTAAGGTTTGTATTCTTTAAAACAAGAACACCTTCTCTTATTTGGTCAATTTCTAAAAAGTCTTGAGTTGATTTTTTGTTGGACATTGAGGGCATCTATTTTGTTTCTATATCTGACCAGAGTTCATTAATTCGACTTTTACCTGTTCTTTTCGTCTCTTTGTCGGGAACAGCTTTATCATTTAATTGATCGTCATCTGTTTTTTTCAAAGCAATCTTTGGAGTGATATCTTTTTTCTTCCAAAAATAACGTTTTTGGTTTAGAAAAAAATTGAATGATTTTCCTATAACGATATATAAAGGAATTCCTTCAACTTGAAGCAAGGTTAAGGTTAGAGAGAAACCAATTAGTAAGCCAGAAATCACAAGCCAAAGAAAGAGATTGTCTTCAAGGTAGAAGTAAAGAATAAGTGAAGCAGATCCAGATATCGCCAAGAATATAAATTGCTTGAGAGTTAAAGGGCCAAAGATCTTAGATTCTTGGTCTATGAATTGTGGTACCTTGAATTGCATTATTCTATTGATTCTCTATAATCATCACTTTTATTATTTTTTGAGCTATCTTTTTCAGCATCGCTTTTCTTTTGATCTACTTTCAATTCTAAATTATATAGAGAAGCTAGGCCTTCTTTGATAGGAAAGAAGACGAATCTAGCCACTTCTTGGCATACTTTATCTATAGAGGAGTTTTTTGTGCTTAATCTTCTTGTTGCTTCTTTTTTGAATTCTTGAGGAGGCAGCAATCCTAAAAGAACTTCTGTTGTTAATTTCATTAGTTCCTTAAATTCATCTTCAAGGTTGTGTCTAGAACATATCTTGCGAATAGTGTTACCCACATCTTCTTCAAAAACAACATCTTTTAGTTCTTGGGGAAGCTTTTGGTATAATTTCCAAACTTCTTCAGGAGAGATGTTTTTATTCATGAGATTTAATTATCGTAACTTTATAAAGATTTTAAGGTCGAGAATATTTATTGCTCAATTCTGCAAATATTTCTGATCCAGCAGCACTGCTTCTAGCCTTTGCTATTAAGTCGGGGTTAACTTCTTCTTTAGGAAGTTTAGCTGCTACTTCGTCTATTTTTTTAAGGATATGATATCCTTTTTCTTCTCCAGCGGCTCTAAAGAAATTGGTTGACTTTTGTCTAATTAGGGCCTTTTGCCAATCTTCATTTCCTTTTTCGCCGGTAAATGCATCGTCAGACATATTAGGGATATCTTTATCTGTGACAAATGAGGCTAGCTTTCTTCGAGCATCTTTTATATCTTTTGCGTCAGGAAAAAGGCTCTTTCTTATTCTGTTACCAATCTTTTTATCCACCAAGATTGATGGGTCAAACTTGGCAAGAGTCTTTAAGTGAGAAGAATCAGAGTTAACTAACATTTCTAAAGAATGATAAAGATCTTCTTTATCCATCTTAGACATTCCTTTGTGTCCTTTCTTTTGGGCTAGATAAACTGCTTGAGCTACTTTTTCTGATTCTGTTGTGGCAATTTTTGGTTTAATATTGAAAGCTTCTTGAGCTGAATTAATGTCATCTCCAAATTGACCTTCAATTTTCTTTACATCCTCATCAAGATCTTTAGTAAACTCTCTTTTAACCGATGTTCCTGCTAAAAGATGGCCCCTGCTAACTGCCCAACTTTGAACTCCGCCCATTGTATTTTCCATCGTATTATATCCACGGGATATTCGTTCTCGAAGGTTTGGATTAGGACTAGGAAGACGCTCAGAATACTCTTTTCTGGAGGCATCTCTGCTTAAAGTGCTTTTTCTTAAGTTTCTGAGGCCGCCTTTAGCGATTGCTCCAGCGTACGGCGTTGCCATTTTGGCTATTCCGGAAACTTGAGATATAGCGGCAGATGCTGTTGCAGGAACAATTTTTCTAGCAGCAAAGATTATAACAATGAAATAAACCAAGAGAACAAGATGTTCTATAAAAGAAGGAGTCATCCATCTTAACCACATAGGAAAATCCTGGATAAAAGAGTCAGAGATGTTGCCAGAAATTAAAGGTGGAAAAGATATGCCCAAGTACATTAAGAATATAAAGTAGACTCCTACAAAAAGCCACTCAACTAAAGTGTTTAACCATTGATCCCAAACCTTTTTTGTCTGTGGAAAAATAAGGCAAAGGAAAGCGAGAGGAGACAAGATAGCCAATATCTGAAGTATAAATATTCGAGCCAAAAAGACTGCAAAGAACAAGAAGAAGACAGAGGAAAGCATTAACATAACAACCCCATAAACAAGCATTTGAATCATAAAAGGTAAAAGGGCTGTTATGAACATGTACACCCAGACAACCTGCATAGCTACCCCAACATAAGGAACCAATAATTTTGCCACAAAGCCAACAAGAAGTTTTATAATTTGATTTGTTTGACCTTCTATAAGATTAAAGAGAGGAGTCAAAGAACCAGATAAAGAGCCATCAAATTGTTGCCAAATAGCATTAAAGAAGAAATTAGAGACATCGATAGCCATTCCCACAAAAAGAAGAGTGAAGTTAATCAAAAGAGCGACAATTAATAAGGTTGGAATAGATTTTTTAATTTGGAATTTTTCAATTCCTAAAATAACTGCAAAGGCAATAACAACAAAAGCAATTATTAAAAGAAGGTTTGCTATTCCAGCGACGAATCCCCAGGCAATGCTTATTAATTGAGCCTCTTCTCCAAGAACGACAGTTGCACTAGGTGTCGCTTCTATTACTGCTTCTAGGAAAGAGGAACTTATTGCCAAAAATGCATAACCGAGCAAAAAAACAATAAAAGAAAAGATAAAAGAGGTCATAAGAGGCCCAGTTATCTCTGATAAAGCAGCTAACTGCTTCTGAGCCAAGTCAAGTGCAAATCCTTCAGTTTCTCGAGGAAATGCCAAAAACAATAAAAAGGAAAAAAGAAGCAGAAAGTACTTTTTGTTTAATATGTAAATAAAAGAGGCCTTTAATTTATTCATAGATTACTGATTTTTTATAATCATACATCTTAACGTCCTATCTCGAGTTATAAAATTATCAACTATGTCAGGAGATGATTGTTGAGCTTTCCCTATAAGTACACCACAAACATCATCTGTCATTGATCCAAAGAATTTCTTGCTTCGAGCATAAAAATCTACGACACAAGAACCGCCTTCTTTGAAATTTCCATTATCATCTCTTACTCCAAGCTCATTATATCTTGTAACTGACCTAATCTTACTATAATCTACATCCTCACCGTCTTTTCGCATCTCCTCGATAATCTCATCTTCCAAAGCTATCGCTTCCCTGTCTTCTTTGGTGAGCTTGGTAAAAGACTTCATGGATAGCCAGGCAATAGAATCTATGCCATCCTGATCTTCATGTATTGTTCTTCTTGATACAATAATGTCACCATCTTCATCTTTAGTGGTAAAAATTTCAGAATCGATCCAGCTAGGAAGATTTCCTTCTTTGTAACTAAGCTTAAACCGTCTTCCTACTCCTCCATAATCGACATCTTCGTAAAAGACAAGAAAATAGCAAGGAATTGATCCAGGTTCATCAGATGATAAAAGCATTCTATATAATTCGTCTTCAGACCAGAGAGACGGCAGTTTTCTTAGTGTTGTTAATTGAGGGTTGATGGTATTTAAAATTAACCAAGAAGAGAGAAGAAAAGCTAATCCCAAGACAGCGGAAGTTATTCTTTTCATAGCGCCTTTCATCTTAGCTGGATCACCAGAAGAAGTCATGTACTGAAAACTAGCGACTAAAAGCATCGCAAAGACAGCAAGGCCTCCCAGTCCAATGCCCCATTCATAGAGATAGGCAATGAACTCGTGTAGCTGAGAATCATATGTAAGACTTGTTCCTAAGGGAGAGTCAGGCCAGCTTACCTGTAAGCTTTGAGCATTAACGATGTTGGGAATGAAGGGTAAGAAGACAAGGAGAGCAACAAAGATAGCGGACAACAAATAGGTTATAAGTTTTTTCTTTCTTTTCATTTTTTTATTCATACCACTAAATTAATGTATCATATTTAATTATCAATTTGAATAGATGAGAAAATTTCCCCTATAATTGCCTGATAATAGTCTATCTGTTCTTGGAACGCAATGAAAGACAAGAGGTAGGATTCATTCTCAAAAAAGATCAGTTTTTCTTCAGACAAAGCGACATCTTTATCTTCGTAATTATAGATAGCTTTGATATTGTAAAGATTATTATCTTGAGCATTAATCTCTAGAATCTCGACATTTATATTCTCTTTTGAAGAATTTTCTTTAATTATTTCAATAACTTCATCAAGGTCAGTTGAATCTATCTTTATCAAGCCCAGGATAGCAGGATAAGCAACATTATTTGAAGCCACAGCAAAAATCGATTTCATTCTATCATGCTGAATATTATCGACACCAATTAA
>PWOE01000137.1 GCA_003557585.1 Candidatus Nealsoniibacteriota bacterium
CTATATCAAATATAGAAAGAGTAATAGAAGTAGCAGTTTCTACTTTTAAATCTTTGTATTGTTCTGGAGTAAGAGTTTTACCTATAATTTCTCTAAATGCATCGCTGGTTATAGGAATACCCGCTTTTACTCCTTTACCAAATACTGAATCAACTCCTTTAAGTTTCTTATTAAGAGTGTTTAAAGTATTAGTAAGAGTATTCCTATGGCTCTGAGCATTAGAAATAGCCTGCTTATAAGTATTTAGGGACTCTGTTAAGGTAGCTATTTCCTGTTTAAACTCTTGAGCCAGGTGTTTACCTAGTTGGCTTACTCTGGCCTGCTCCCCAGTCATAATAGCTTCCCAACTAGTATATCCGTGGACTCCTTCCATACCATAAATCCTACCCTCTCCATCTATAGATATAACCTGGTCACTAACTTGTCTGGACGCTATATCATCCCCTTGTAAAGAAGTTACTCTTCTTAACTGCACTCTGCCGTCTTCCCTAATACTATCTATTACAAATCTTGCAGTAGTGCCTAAAGGTTCTAATCTCCCATCTCTTTCTCTAGCTAGATTTAATTGTACTTCACCAAAGAATATTCTATTAACAGGTTCTCCATCTACTTCTATAGTTTCAGTAACACTAGCTTGACGAACCATATCTTGCAACTCTGGGGGGAGGGCTTCTATTCTTTCATTAACAGCGTGATGAGAAAGTCTTTCACTATTGAGTTCATCAATAAGAGTTTGAAACTTTCTTACTTCTGTATTCATAAAATTCTCTACTCCTTTATCAGCTTGAAGAGAATCATATAATTCTCCAAATCTTTCAATTCTATGATTAAGAGCTATATACTGATCCATCATCTCAGAGTATTGCTCCCTAAGATTCTTATTACCTTCTGAAGCTATATCAAGCTGTCTGGTCAGTTCTTCTTGTAATTGAGTAGATTGTTCTGCTTTACCAGATCTAGACTTTTCTATAACTTCATTGGCTAAATCTAAAAGTTCTGCGGGTATTTTAGTTTTAACCTGGTCTAACCTGGTATGCATATTCTCTATAGAAGAAGCTAAAAAGAATAGTTCATCTGCAGCTTGTTGTGGGAGTCCTCTTTGGCTAGCTAGTATATCAATACTATCTCTTATTTCTAAAGCTCTTTTGGCGTAGGCATATAGATCTCTAGATACAGACCTTAGAAGAGATTCCACTTCACTATCTTCCATTCCCTCGAAAGTATCTACAGGATTCTCTTTAACATTTCCATCTAAGTCTTTGGTCTGCATAAATTGTTCTCTAGCTTCTGCTGCTGTAATGGCTTGTCCTGCAGCTATGTAGTCTAGAAATTCATTTCTAAGACCCATCTGGTCAAATAGTATTAGATCACTTAGGAAAGAAGAATTTTCAGCATTCTCATACTCAAATCTATCCCCATCTATAAGAGCTAATTTAGCCCCCTGGTCATAATGAGTTCTTCTAACAGCAGCTCTGTACATATTCTGAAGATTCTCATCTGCAAGAGTTCTATTTACTCCATCCAAAATAGCTTGATCTACTTGGGGAGAGCCTTGAGCTACAGCTCTATAAGCATCCCAGACACCTCCATGCATAGCAAACCCTTGTACTCTACCGCCTCTATTAACAGGCCCTAATGCACCTAATGCTCCGCCTAAGAACCCTATAACACCTGATTCCCAACCTTCTATAGTACCAAAGGTTTCTACAGCAGTGCCCATATAGTTCTTCCAGAAGTTATCTATAGTATCTGTAGATTCTGGATCATATTGAGCTTTATAAAAGTCTCCACTAGACTCTCTATTTATATGTAGAAATGACTCTTCAAAGAACTGTATAGTAGGATTTTTTAACATAATTCCTACAGGTTTCCTAGCTCTCTGAAATCTACCCTGAGTAGTTTGGATTATGCCCTCTCTAAGTTTAGTAGGATCTTTTCTAACTGCATCTATACCTGCTCTTGGGGCTACTAGTCTATGTAGATTAGATCTCTGTGCACCATAATTACCTGAAAATACTCTACCAAACATAGCTTGGTTAGTCAGAGTAAGATAGAATAGGTTTAGGGCAAACGTAGCATTTGTATGAGCAGCTACTATATCATTTAGCTTCTGTTCTTCTGAAGCTCTTATATCTCTTATTCTTCTATCTACTTCTGATCCTAGTGCAGAACCTAATAACTCAGGACGTTCCATCATCACTTCGTGAGTAATCTCTTTCCTAAGCCCCTCATAATTCTCATCCCAACTCTGGTCTAGAACCATCATAAGATCTTCCATAGTCTGCTTAGCGTGCCCTAGAGCTTCTATTCTAGCATACCCCACAGAACCATGTGCAGAAGATAACCACTGGGTAGACCAGTCAAAGTTTCTTAATCCTTTAGCACTGCTATTCAGTGATTGTACAAACTGAGTACCAGACATCTGCCCTGTCCTAGCTGCTTCATTAAGAGCTCTTAAATTTCCAGCTCTCTGAGAAGCCACTGCTCCTCTGGTAGCTCTTAAAGCATTCACTCCCATATGAGGAGATAACAGGCTTCTAATAGCTGCTCCAGATACAGCTCCTGCTCCTACCATAGCAAAGGTGAAACCTTGATTGATAAGAATGTCTCCCCAGAAGTTGGAACAAGCTCTATCTCCTCCAAATATTCTATTATACCAAGGCATTTCTTGTTCTTCAGTACTCTGGTACAAAGGGAAAGCTTCTCTGGTAAGTTCCTGAGCTTCCTGCATCATATTAGACCAAGCATTGTTCAGAAAACTACCCCCCATTGCGTAGTTCAATGCTCCAAAAGCTGTGCCTACAGTACTATCTAGGAAAGCTGTAGTAGCTGTAACAGCGAAGTTAGGAACTACATTAGCAAATTTAGCAGCTACAGATTGTTGAGACGCTCTCCAATCTTGGATACCTCCAGGCTCTATTACTTGATGGAATGGAGTGCCTATATCATATCTACTTCTTCTACCATACTCTTCAAAAATATCCCCAACAGGTATATTTGCAGGAATCTGAGTACTTCTTTTATATTCTTCAGCATAGAAACTAGCTGGTAGAACTTCTCTAGAAGTTTCAGGTTCATAGACTTGAGGCCTATTCTGCACATCAGATATAGTAAGTCCTTCTAATAATCTAGATTTTTCTTGCGGTGTTAAAGGTTTCATCTACGAAATGAATTAATTACGTTCCTTTGTATTTGTGTAGTATATCCTTCTCCTATAGTAATTGCTGAAGTAGCATGTTGGGCAACCCATCCACTATCTACTATTCCCCACACTGACCCATCATCATCTATAAATACTCCTGATCCTGATGGAGTTGTATCAAAGTCATCTATTTCTCCTAGATAAGTCAGGATTACAGGAGTTATCTCATTCTTTTGATTCAGCACCTTACCTTCCCTAAATAATAGTCCTGCTATAGGTATAGGCTCTGAGAAAGAATCTATAGGAGTATTTAAGGACCTGGCCTGTTCTAATAGAGTTCCTACATTAGATAGAGTAGCTTCAGAACCTGAGTATAAAGCCTGGGAGGGGATGCTTACAAACTTGGTAGTGCCTTTATCTCTTACAGTGAATACAAGTTCTCCTGTAGCTACTCTTACTTCTATATTCTCTATATCTTTTCTCTCTACACTTTGTAATAGTTGTAGTCCTCCTTTATCATCACTACGTTGTCCCCCTCTAGAGTCTCTCCAAACAACACTACCAGTACTAGGAGGTAATGTAGAGCTTCTTACAGAAGTCAATATCCCCGACTTAGACTCTTCTGAGGTAATTTTAGTAACAGAAAAATGTTGCATAGATTGAGTTGTTTCAAACTTCTCTAAAGCGTCTAGAGCTTGACTCAGACTAAGTTCCTGAGAATCCATTAAACTAGCTACTAAAGGATTATTATCTTTAAATTCTTGTAAATCTTGCTGGGCTTTCTCCAAACGATTTCTATGAGTATAACCTAATCTTCCTAATTCTACTATTGCATTAGTTACCATAGACTCTAGTGTTCCTGTATCATAAGTATCTCTTTCAAAATTAGGGTTGAGTTTTAATAGCCCAGTTTCTGAGTCTCTTATAATATGTCTTCCTCTAGTTAGTCTAGTAGGAGGTATAAGCTCTAAGGTTGCGCTCAATTCTTCTGGAGACAAGGAATCTAAATAAACTTTAGGATTTCCTATTCTTTGGGGAAAAGCACTTTCATCTAAGAAATGGGGACTCTCTTCTAAAGCTTTATTAGTAGTCTCTATAGTATTTATGGTATTTCTAACAGTATTATATTTACTAGTTACTCTTCTTCTATTAGCTTCTTCAGAAGCAGGATCTAGCCTAGAAGGAGAGTATATAGCATCTATAGATCCTTCCTCTCTAGCGGGTAAATTCCTTAAATCAGACAGATGCTCTTGTCCTGTCATATGCAATCCTGCCCATCTAGATAACATAGTCTCTACTACTTGTTCTCGATCTCTAGTCCAATGGTCTTCTGGAGCATACTGTATAGAAGGAGCTGCAGCTAGGAATGATCTATGTGCTGCAGTAGCTACTGCTTCCAGTTGTTCTCTCGATAACCCTCTTATTCTATTATCTCTAATCATACCTAAAGCCATTTCTGCCTCATCTGCACTAAGACCTAGCTGAATCAGATCAGGTTTGATATTCTTACCAATATCATCTATAATCCCTATAAAATCATCTTGAGGAACTACCATAGATTGATAATGCGATAGAGGAGCGTCTGGATCATAGGCCCTACTACCCACAGAACCTTGAGGCAAAAATACATTTTGAATACCCCCAGCTTTCTGGATAGCAGCCCTCTCTTCTTTAGCAAACTCAGCTATTTGAGCTTGTCTCTGATATAAAGGATTACTAGCTTCTTCTGCTATCTTCCTTCTAAGAGATCCTATGGCCATCCCATAATCTCCTCCATATTCACTAGCTATTTCATCTAATTCTCCTCTAAACTCTCCTAACCTCTGTTGCATAACTTCAGGATAAATAGAAGATACAGATCCAAATTGGGCTATAGATTGATCTACCATTTCAGCTCCCTGATCATATCTCTCTTGTCTCCCTCTTAAAGTTTCCATCATCATCTGCTGCATAGCAGGATCATATTGAGGAGTGTACTGCGATATAAATGGAGTTACAGCTTGTTGATTTGCTGGATATTGTTGATATCTCTGTGACATAATATTAGTATTTTATTCTCCTTTATGTGGTC
>PWOE01000071.1 GCA_003557585.1 Candidatus Nealsoniibacteriota bacterium
ACATCCATTCTGTGGACTGTAATTGGAGAATCATCTGCATTCAACCTAAAGACGGCAACATCTTTAGTTTGATTTGAACCAACTTCAACATTTCTAATGGTTGTTCTTGCTTCTACTGAAAGCTCACCTTCTTCTCCTGTTATAGGAGTTACAGGTACATCCTCATCATCTTCGTCGTCATCTGGGTCTGGTGTTGGAGCTACTGGAGCTGTCAACAAACTGTTAAGTCTATCTCTTGTCTGGGGTCCAACATAGCCTGTTCCAGAAGATAGCCCTATTGGAGCTAATATTTCTGCAGCATGCTTGTTTTGGAAATTTATTACAGCACTTCTGGTTAATGAACCGAAGTATTCTGTCTCTTGCCCTTTTGAACCATAGCTATAATCAGCTACCTTGGTGTCGGCACTCATGTTTAAAATTGCTTGTAAGCATTTAACATCAGTTCCTCTTGATCCAAGTGATAGGTTTCTGTTGAAACCAGTTACTCCTGTACAGGCTGCTGGTAAGTCGCCTGCTGGAGTTGATTGTAGTTGGTCAATTAATTCTTGAAGCTCAGCGATTTGAGCTAAAAGATCTTCGATCGTAGTTGCATCAGCATAAGTTGCTGGCCCAACTACAGAAAGAGCAAGAGCGAAGGTCAATACGACCGCTGCGATTTTTCTTGTAATTTCGCTCATTTTTTCTTTTGAATCTCTACAAGCGCCATTTAATTGGAACTTGTATTCGATTCTAATTAATAATTATTAACTTTGTAATCAATCGCTGCCGACCTGGTCCTAAACAAGGACAACGATTTGTTTCCCCTGAAAGGGGTTTTTCCCGCGAATCAATCGCGGATTCCATTATTGATTTAATTGTCTTCATCTTCAATATCTTCTTCTGTATCTTCTTCTTCAAGAGCTTCTTCTGAAATTTCTCTTTCTTGTCCGATTCCAAGAAGAGTTCTCAATGAAGTTCGATAATTTCCATTTTCAAAATATTCAATCGCTGATTCAAGCAATTCTTCGTCTTTTTCAGTTAAACTTCTATTCTTTAAATCATCTATCAAGAGAGAGGCTAAATCTTTGGCAGCGCTTGAAGATATCTCATCTTCTGCTCTGACTCCTAAAGAGCCGATTAATAGCTCTTCTTTGTCTTCAATCTCTAGAATAGATGGGGCAAAGTTTCTGGCTATCTCAACTGCCTCTTCTTTTGGTTTGCTCTCAATAGATTGAGCAAAGTCTCTTTGAATCTTTGATTTCATCTTTTCCAATTCATCGATAGCAGCGGAAAGCTTCTCAATCTCATTTCTGGTGATAAGTTCTGAAACTTCGTCCAATCTTCTATTAGCAAGCAATAGATTGTATTCTTGTTGATTTTCTGGAGAGATGAGAGCCATCTGACCTTTTTCAGAAAATCTCTTGAGGTTATATAGTAGATCTCCGGGTGTAGCAGTCTGAGCTGAAACAATCAAGAGAGCTATCAAAGCAAAGCTGGCCACAGCTGTCATTAATGGCTTATTAAAGAGTCTGCTTAAGCTTGAGGATAGGCTATCATCTCTTTCAAGAATATTCTCCTTAGTCAAAGAAACCCAATTTGATTCGGGTTTAATATTTTCCAGTGATTTAATTTTTGAGATGATGTCTCTTTCTTGCATAGTATCGGCTTTCACTTATTACGACGTATGAGATCAGTTTTTGTTACACTAAGCTTCCAGGACATCTCTTAATGATTCCATCGCTCTATGAATCATTACTCTGGTAGCTCCCTCTGACTTGTCTGTTATCTGAGCTATCTCGTTTATCGATAATTCATCTAGATAGCGCCAGATAATGATATCTTGATAATCGTCTTTAACTTTCTTGATCGCCTTCATAACCATCTCTAGGTCTGAATTAATCTCCATCTCTTTTTTCAAATCCTCGCTGCTCGCTAAAGAGACTGAATCTATCGGAACTATCTGAGATTGACCTTTTTTACGATAATAGTCAAAGACTAGGTTTCGAGCTGTTTTATAGCAGAATGATCTAGGATTATCTAAAATTTCTCCTTTTTCGTATCTTCTTTCAAAGGCTCTCCAAGCTTTAGTGAAGGCTTCTGCGGTTAAGTCTTCTGCTATATCTCGAGAATTTACCTTTAAAAAGACGAATCGATATATCTTATCGATATTGTCATCATATATTTGTCCGAACTCTTTTCTTGCTTGGTCCATTCCTTTGTATAAGGCTATTTAAGTTAAATAAGCTTGATTAGATAGGACATTTACTCTCTTTTCCTTATGTCCTAACAGATTTCATCAAATGTCCTAACTAAATCTCGTTATCGGCCATCTTGTAGTATGTTAGATTCGCCTTGCCGACTCTTTCAATCGTTCCTTCTTTAGTTAAAGCATCAAAATCTCTTCTTAGTGTTCTCTTGGTGACTTGAGGAAAGATCTCTTGCACCTCTCTAACTTGCATCTTTTCTCTTTCTCTTAAAAGATCTATTATCTTTTTCTGTCTAGAATTAAGAGAAGCTAAGCTTGCAACAGGAGTTCTCTTTTCTTGAACAACTCTCTTTTCTGATATATCTTCTCTGATATTGTCGCTGAATCTTTGAATCTCTTCTTTAATTACTTGATATCTCTCTTGAATATCCGCGATATCGTTCTGACTAACCCAATTCTGGTCCTTAGCTATCTCAAAGAATAGGTTGAGTGGCTCTACATCTTTCCTGATCTCAAAGGCGACATCGCTGTAATCAACTTCGGCGCCATCAATCAAGAGAATTAAATTAGTCAAAACACTATCAGCCAACTCTCTCATCTTATACCTAAGAGGCTCTTTCTTGGGAAAGAGCAGTGTCAATTTATAGAGGTCGCTGGTTAATTTAGTTAAATACTCTTTATCCATATAATTCCATCATTTATAGCAAAAAGAGATTAAAAGTCAAAATTAATGGAACTATAAAGAAGATACAAGCATCGAATACTGCTTCAAGTTGTTTAACTCACTTTCAGTTAAACTCTTGGCTTCATCTATCGCTTCTTTGATTAAATCTATCTCAATTTCAACAATCTCCCCCACTTCAAGTAACTGGCTCCCCTTCTTTTTCTGGATATAGTCCTCTGCAAAGATCTTTTCTTCTACAGAAAGTG
Source organism: Candidatus Nealsoniibacteriota bacterium (assembly GCA_003557585.1). Classification (GTDB taxonomy): domain Bacteria; phylum Patescibacteriota; class Minisyncoccia; order Minisyncoccales; family CSSED10-335; genus CSSED10-335. The sequence goes on from PWOE01000071.1 coordinate 3,116, forward strand.
AATCTTCTTCAAGGTATTCTTTCAGAGCTCTTCTGGCGAGATGAGTTAATCCTTCACCAACTTGAGTCTCCATCTTGTAAGAGTCTTTTTCGTCTTGTACAGCTTCTCCTGAAAGAGCTTCATCGTTGTCTATCTGAATGCTTTCTGACATCAAATTACCAAGAAAACCTCCAATTGCACTCTCTTTGGTACTATCTTTGTTTATTAAATAAGCAAAGGTTGAAGAGACTGCCAAAACAACAACGAAAGCCATGAGAAAGTTTCTCTTTTTTTCGTCATTCCGAAAAAACCCAAGACGAAACCTATTAGGTTTATTCATATTATTTTATTAATTTACCGATTACTATTGTACCAAAAAAGAATCAAAAGTAAACAAACTATTCTTTGTGACTAGGCTTTTCAATCTGCAAAGGCTTAATCTCGTTGGAATCACCAGTTATTCTTAAAACATCTTTATCTATCTTGCCTAGCTCCCTGTAACCAGCATTGTAATTAACAACTGTTTTGTCTAAAGAATCACCAAGCTTTCTGTAATACTCCTCATAACCCTTCATATGTCGATTAAGATCCTCAACTCTTTTACCAATCTCTTTAGCCGATTCTTCTATCTTGAAAGCTCTAAAGCCATACAGAACTGATTGTAGGTAAGCAGCAAACGTGGTCGGTGAAACAACGATGACATTCTTTTCTTTGTAAGCATAATCTATCAAGCTTCTGGTATTTGATTTAACCGAACCGACCTCATTAACTAAAAGATCGTAATATATCGCCTCAGCTGGTATAAACATAAAGGCAAATGGTAAAGTTCCCTCTTGAGGCTTGATATACTTAGAAGTCTCTTCAATTCTCTTTTTTAAGTCATTTTTAAATAATTTCTCTAATTTCTCTTTTTCTTCTTGATTTTCGCTGTTAACAATTCGATTGTAATTATCAAGAGAGAATTTAGCATCTACGGGAATAAGGCCATCTTTAGCGATTATCACAGCATCAACTTGATCACCATCATTAAAAGTGTATTGCGTCTTGTATTCAGTTGGAGGCAAGATATTTGATAGTATTAACTCCAGACTAGCTTCACCTAAACTGCCTCTGCTTTTTTGGTTTTTAAGCGTCTTTTCTAAGCTTTGAAGTTGTTCGGCTATATAAAAGACTTGCTTGCTTGATTCTTTAACTTCAGAGACTCCTTTGGTCGCTTCAATCATCTGTCTGTTTATCTGTTCATTGATCTCTTTAATTAATCTTTGAGAGCTTTCAAACTGCTCTTTAACCGATTGATTCATCTGCTTGGTTGTTTCGCCAATCTTGGAATCAAGTGTCTTCTGTAATTCTTGAAGTTGCTGTTGAATCAATATATTCGAAGAATCGCTCTCTTTCCTACGTAAAAGAAGAGCGATTAATGCAACAACTCCTATTGAAGCTAGTATCAATAATGCCTCTGTCATCAACTTGATATTAACATAAAAGAGTTCTGCTGAAAACCGCTCATAAGTTAGGTCCGGCTTTGAAAGTTGAACTGTGGAAAACTTTAGCTAATATATTCGTTAAAAAGTTGCCATTTTAAGTCAAAATGGGATAATATAAAAAAAGTTTTCCACAAAAAAAAGAGCTCACAAATAATTTTGTGAGCTATGTAGCCTTGCGCTAACCGTTATAGCGATAGAAAGCGCTTAATGAGGCGGGACCTCTTTTCCGCCCCCCATTTCTGCCCATCCCTTTTGGAATGGCGCCGTTGCCTTCTGAGCCAAGACCATTTCTCCTCCTGCAACATGCGAAGCATATTGCACCATCGTTGTACATAGAGAGATTTTTACCACAATCTTTGCACAACCTTTTGGTAGCATCGGTAGTAATTACCATAATGCACCTTCCTTTCTTTTTTTGTTAAAGATCTAAAGCCCCGAGAAGTCTCTAATCTTATTGATATCTATCGTCTTGATTTGGCTCTCTTTATCAATAAGATTAATTCCCAGAACCTTACCATCTAAATCAAAAAGGGAAGAACTTAACCCTTGTTTTTCTATTATACTAGTGATTATATGGTTGTCA
>PWOE01000168.1 GCA_003557585.1 Candidatus Nealsoniibacteriota bacterium
ATTCAATCTCATCAAGAAGACGTCCTTTTCAATCTTAGATAGCCCCTCAAGGAAGATTATAAATTTACCCATCTCTTCCCTGCTGAGAATAATATCTTCTGCACTCAAACCTCCAGAAATTACCTCATGAAGACTCCTGCTTCCTTTTCCAGGATTATCAACGTCAATTGACTGCGCTTCATTTAAAGCGAGTCTTTTGTCTGTTAGGTTCTTTCTAAGTTCGGTTATTAAGTAGCGTCTAATGCAGAATGCCGCAAACTTATCAAATCTCCCCTTTTCATGATCGTAATCCCTCACTGCATAGTAAAATCCAATTCTTGCTTCTTGAATAAGATCTTCTTGGGTTGACCCTTTAAAGAAAAATTTTCTTGCTTCAGCAGCTATCACTTTTTCGTATCTCTTCATTAAAGCTTCAAATGCATCAGAATTACCTGATTTATATTCTTCCAACAAACAAAGATCAGACTTATGAAGCACAATCTTTTACCCCCTTTCTTGTTAAGTAGCTACTACTACCATTATTATACCTAAAATTCAAACTTTGTAAACATATAAAAAGAAACCGCCTTTATTCAAGCGGTTTTATGATGATTTCTCTTTCGCATATTTCGCAAACATCTTCTCTTGTTCTAAGGATGCCCCAGGAAATAGTTTTTTTCATCCAACAGCAACGATTACAAGAGTGAGTGTACTCTTGTGCGTCATTGACTGCCAGATAGTTGCAAGATGTTGTTGAGCCACACTTTGGGCAAATTTTACTGCTTTCTTCCTGAAAATTAAAATAATGAACTTTTTTCAATGAACAAACCTCCTTTTCTTTTTCTTAAAATATACTATAAAAAACTATAAAATCAAGAGCTAGCTAAAAAGATAGTAAAAAGCTAGGTAGAATAAGATTACAGAGCCAGTAAAAGTAATCCAAGTAATTGCCTTAGAACCAGCAAACCAAATCTTCTTTGTAAAGACCGCTCCAGTAAAGACAATCATCTCTATCAACATATAAAAGAAGAGAAATATTAAGATATAAACGACATATTCAAATAAGGAGACTCCTGCTTCTATCAGTATTCCTGAAAAGGCGATCGGCACACCGACAGAGCAAGGTAGCTCGATAATTGTGATTATGGCAGCAAAAGATATTATCGCTCCAGATAAGATTAATATTCCCTGATTCGGTTTATTAAAAACATTTTTTACTCTCTCTATCGCTTTTCTGGCTATATCTGATTCTGAGCTTTCACAAGTAGGTCCATATCTAAAGAATCGCCAAAACTCTTTAAAGAAATATATTCCGCCACCTAGAGCCGCTAAACCGACAATCACCCTTAATATCTCTAGCTGTCCAATTAAAGCCTCAAAGAGCTTTCCCCAGATAAAGACTAGTGATCCATATATTACCACCGTTGTTATTATAAAGAGAGAGCCAAAAAAGAATATCTTCTTCTTTGAGTTAAAAGCTAAAACGATTGACAATATCAATATTAAAGCTCCTATTGAGCAAACATTAAATCCATCTATCGATCCCAAAACCATTGCAATTAATGGCAAAGACCAATCGCCTATATCAACTTCGATATTCAAGATAGGTATTCTTGTTAAGCAACAATCTCCATCAACTTTTTCTCCCTGGATTGCCTGAACGATCATCTCTTCATTTCTTGAAGTAAAGTCTCTGAATTGAAAAAAATTATCTCCAATGAATATTGTTGGAGCCATTACCCTGTAATCTTCAACTCGATGTTCTTTGGCTATCTCTTCTAGTTTCTTGGTATCGCTAATAGGGTAGATAATTAAATCTATCTCTGGATAATCGCTTTTTAAATCTTCAATGAAGTTCTTTGCATCTCGACAAACTGGACAAAGCCTATCATCAAAGAAATGAATGGCTACTTCTTCTTTTGCTTGTTCTGCAAAAACCAAGGAATTAAAAGCAAAAAAAAGAAAAACTATTGAAAATAGTAATAAATATTTTTTCTTCATACTTTTCTAACAGCCAACTTCTCTGGCAAGATCTTCGAGAGTTCTTGGGCCATTGTAAAGTTCGCCGTTTATCTGTATCTCAGGTACGTAATCTGTTTGCATCTCTTGCATGCATCTTTGAGTCTCTTCGTCTTCTCCTAGTCCAGAACAATCAAGATATATCGGCTTTATAGTTTCATAGCCACCAAAATCTTGTTCTAAATTGTAACAAGCTGGGCAAGTTTGACTTCCATAAACAACCACACCAGAACCAGCCAAGCACTCTATCACCTCCTCTACTAGATAGTCTTCGTCGATGTTTGTATAGTCTTCAAAATAGACATCTCCTGGAATCTCAAAGAAACTATCATCAATTTCAGCTACTCGACAATCTATGTCAAGTTCCTGAGATGCTTTATTAAAACTTTCTCTATTGTTGAGGCTCGCAAAAAGATCAATCTCTTCCTCAATAAGCTTTACCCCATCTTTGCCTTGCCAATAGTAAGTTATGCCATCTTTTATAATTATATTTTGATCTTCACCAATATCGTCTTTATTAATAGTTTTAATTTGCCCAGATTTTATGTAGACAAAGACTCCTCCTCCTCCTTGATTATTGCCTGTGTTTGGTCTTGTGAAATTGCAAGTCGCCGCTTCATCTCCTAAATATGCAGCCCTGAGAACTTCAAAATTATCTACAGGCTTCCTTATGATATAAATTAAAGTGATTAAACCAATTATTATAATGAATATTGGTATATATTTTTTTGTTTTCATGGTCACTTATTATTGTTTAATATTATCACACAATAATTCGTTGTAAAGATTATTCTTTATTAATTATCTTATCGATGTCAGCCTTAAAGTAATTTCTACCCTTAACCATCTTGTATTGATGATATTCCTTGCTCATCTGTGACCTGTGTACCTCTTGGAAGATTTCTTCAATCTTGTCTTGCAGGCCATGTTCTAGAATTGTCCCGTAGACAGAATAAAGAATATCTGCAATCTCCTTTGCAACATTATTTAAATCCTTCTTTGAAGCTCCTTCAAGATATTCAGCCACTTCTTCTTGCATTAAATTATATCTCAAGAGATATCTATCATCCGAAATCAAGGAAGGCTTTTTTAAAACTGGAACTTTAAATTTGCTATGAAACTCTTTGACAAGACTTATCTCTTTTTTCATATAATTATATTTAATTCTATCTCTTTTTATCATAAATAAAAAAACCGAGAAAGTCTCTCGGTTATTACCAACTAGAAAGGGGCAGTCTGTTGAACACAATCTCCGAAGAAACTGAAACAAACTGCCCCTTTCTAGGTTCCTTCGAAGTTCTGTGTTCTGGTACCAGTATATTCTTTTTAAAATATTTGTCAATGGGTAACTGTGGAAAATCAAAAAGGGGAAGTCTATTGTGCTTAGCTTCCGAAGAAACTAAAATAAACCACCCCTTTCTGAGTTCCTTCGAAGTTCTGTGTTCTGGTACCAGTATATTCTATTTAAAATATTTGTCAAGAGATGTCTGTGGAAAACTATTTATATTTAATTTTATAAATTTCGGATCCTTTGATAGCTCTGAAGGGAAATTTAATCGCCACCTCATCACCCTTGCTGGCTCTCTTTATCTTTTTCTTGTTAATTTCCATCTGATTGACTTGATGTCTTTCGAGGCCAATATCATCATTAATTACAATTATTTCATCTAACAACTTTAAATCCTTAACTAATTTAATAACAGATACTTCTTGTTTGGGATATAGATGGACTATCTTGCCTATATATTCCCTCTTTTTTTTAGCTGCAGAATTTTCAACGCTAGAAAAACTATCTGCAAGTGGTTTGCCTAAATAAAATCCAGATGAAAATTCTCTATTATAGACATCCTTTAGTTCCTCTAGATAACTTTTTATCTCTTTATTTGATAGCTTTCTGTCTATTGCCTCTCTATAAATTCTTGTAACTGTCTCGACATATCTAGGGTCTCTATTTCTTCCCTCTATCTTGAAAGAATCAACTCCTGTCTTTTTAATCTCTTCAATAAATGGCAAGGTGCAAAGATCTTTAGCTGACATAACCTTATTGTTTTCTAGTCTTAGTTCATGGCCATACTTTTCATCCTTAACAATATATGACCTTCGGCAAGGGTGAAAACATTCTCCCCTATTGGCCGATTTATTAAAAAGAAATTGACTTGTAAAACATCTTCCGGATACGGAGACACACATCGCTCCATGAATAAAGACCTCTATCTCTAAGTTCTTGATTTTAGTAATCTCTTTAATTTGTTTCAAATCAAGCTCTCTAGCTAGAACAATTCTTTGAGCACCTAATTTTTTATAAAACTCGGCTGCTTTCTTGTTTGCAACAGATGCTTGAGTTGATATAAAAAATGGCACCTTTTCCTTCTTACACTCTTGGATAACTGATAAATCCCAACAGATAACAGCGTCTACCTTGTTTTTAACTTTCTTGATTAAAGATTCCAACTTCTTTAGCTCAGAGTTATAAACTATCGTATTCAATGTCAAATATATCTTTGGCTTTCTTGGATAAGAATCTCTTGTCTTTCTAATTTTATCAAGATCTGAAACATTGAAGTTTCTCTTGCCAGAGCGCATAGAAAAATCATCTATTCCAAGATAGATGGCATCTGCACCAGCTTTACAAGCAGCGACTAAGGCTGGAAAGCTGCCAGCCGGCGCCATTAATTCAATTTTCTTTTTGTTCTTCATCTGCTTAATAATACTTTATCATAAAAAAAAGAAGAGCGGAATTAATTTTCCGCTTTAGAGATTATCTCTCTTATTATCTCTTTTGGAGTTTTTCCAAAAAAAATATCTTTTCTGTGAAAGGGACATTTTTCTTGATGTTTTTGCATAAAAATTGAGACTTCCTCTGGAATAATAAATTCTGGAAAAAATTTGATTATAATGCTCAATCTGAGAAAAGTTCGACAACCAATGCTTCTTGCTGTTGCCATCTCTACCTGTGTATCCTCTATTAATTTCATTAAAAGAAGATCTTTTGGCACTCTGAACAGGTGCTTGTCGTGATAGGGACAATGCGAGAGATGCCTGTCTATAATTTTCTTGACAGCTGAAACCGGGCAATTATAGGCGATGCCGAGAATCTCGACATCATCACAAGTAATCAATG
>PWOE01000154.1 GCA_003557585.1 Candidatus Nealsoniibacteriota bacterium
TCAATCCATTCGGAGCTTTTGTTCAAATAATTTCTGATGACAAAGATAGCAAGGATGAAGAAGACAAAGTCCAAGGACTATGTCATGTCTCAGAATTTGAAAAAGCCGAAGAGATGAATGAGAAATTGGTTATCGATCAAGAGTATGATTTTGAGATTCTCTTGATAGAGCCAAAAGAGCATCGGATGATTTTAAGGCTGAAAGATTAACTAAAAAGAAGACAGGCTTTACAAAGCCTGTTTTTTTGTGCCCTCGCCAGGACTCGAACCTGGATCTAGAACTTAGGAGGTTCTTGTTCTATCCCTTGAACTACGAGGGCTCTTCTTGTCTTTATCACAAAAAAGAGAAAATTTCCATTTCAATTTTGCATTTATTTGTTTAATTGATATAATTTCATCAATGAGCAAAAAATATTCAATAGAAGAGTTAGCAAAAGTAGTCTGCCCGGCAGTGATTACCATTGCAGCATCTAAAGATCTTCCTAAGATAGAGGGTTTCTATTCTCTACCCTACAACAATCAAAATTATATGATTCCCAAAATGAAGGGAAGCAAAAAGGTTGAAACTAAAATTGGTGGAGCAAGTGGCTTCATAGTCTCAAGCGATGGTTATATTATCACTTCAAGCCACGTAGTTTCAGACCAAGAAGCTAGCTACACTGCCGTCATTGAGCCAACCATGAAATATCCTGTGAAGGTTATCTCAAGAGATTCACTGAATGATATCGCTGTTTTGAAGATTCAAGCCGACAAATTACCTTTTCTTAATCTAGGTGACTCTTCCAAGGTAAAGATTGGTGAGCAAGTTATCGCTGTCGGTAACCCTTTAGGAGAATTCTATGACACTGTATCCGCCGGAATAGTTTCTGGCCTTTCTCGTTTGATTAGCGCTCAAAGTGGTCCAATGGAAAAATCGACCAGATTAAAAGGGTTAATTCAGACAGACGCTGCTATTAATCCAGGCAATTCAGGTGGTCCTTTAATAGATATGAGAGGTAAAGTTATCGGCATAAATACAGCTATGGTGAGTGGAGCTCAAAATCTTGGCTTTGCTATTCCTATAAACTACGCAAAAAAAGACTTAGAGGAAGTTCAAAAGTATGGCAAGATTAAAAGGCCTTTTCTGGGAATAAAATATATCATGATTAATAAAGAGATAGCGGAAACAAATGATTTACCCGTTACTTACGGAGCTTTAATTATCAGAGAAAGACTGGGAGAAGAAGCTGTCTTGCCCAATTCAACTGCAGGTAAGGCCGGATTGAAAGAATTTGATATTATCCTTGAGGTTGACGATGAAAAGATAGATGAAGAAAACTACCTCTCTGACATTTTAGAAAAAAGAGATATCGGTAGAGAGATAAGCTTAAAAGTTCTACGCAAAAAAAATATATTAAATATATCTCTCAAGCTAGAAGAGAAGAAATAAAAAATGGGTGAGCGACGGGAGTCGAACCCGCAACCACTGGCTCCACAAACCAGTGCTCTACCATTGAGCTACGCCCACCATGCGCTCCCGGCACGACTCGAACGTGCAACCTATTCCTTAGAAGGGAATTGCTCTGTCCTGTTGAGCTACGGGAGCATTGGTGCGACCATTATATAGAAAAATATCGGCTAAATCAAGAAAGAAGTTGAATTTCTCTATTTTTATGATATAAATACTATCATGAAATCAAAGACTTTAATTAAAAACATATCAATTGTTCTAGTAATCTTTATTGCTCTAATTATTCTTTTTGGATTAATTATCTCTCCCCCAGAAAAAAGAGAGGATATCTCTTTCAGTGACCTCATTGATCGAGTAGAAAAAGAAGAGATAAAAGAGATAACTGTTGTCGGTTCAGAGATAAAAGCGACGACAATCAATGAAGAGAAATTAGCGACTTTTAAAGAGGGAGAATCCTCTCTTTCAGAATCTTTTAGAAATTATGATGTCTCTCCTGATAAGATTAAATCAATCAATCTCATTATAGAGACTCCTCACGATTGGTCTTGGGCATTTCTCTTTGTTATAGGATTCCTTCCTTTAATGCTTTTTGTCTTCTTTTTCTGGTTCCTCTTTAAGCAAGCTAAAGGTGGCGGAGGGGCAATGCAATCTCTCGATTTCACTAAATCAAAGGCTCGTCTTTTTGGCCCCGAAGAGAGACTCAAAGAAAAGACAACTCTTGACGATGTAGCTGGTTTAAAAGAGAGCAAAGAAGAGCTTCAAGAAATTGTTGATTTTCTTAAAAGTCCAAAGAAATTCCATAATATGGGAGCACGTATTCCTAAGGGGGTTCTCTTGATTGGGCCTGCCGGTGTAGGAAAAACACTCCTAGCTAGAGCTATCGCTGGAGAGGCCAATGTTCCATTCTTTCATACTTCAGGTTCTTCTTTTGTTGAATTGTTTTTTGGAACTGGAGCGGCGAGAATAAGAGATCTTTTCGCAACAGCTAAAAAGAATTCCCCTGCTATTATCTTTATCGATGAGCTGGATGCTGTTGGCAGAATGAGAGGCTCTGGGATTGGTGGCGGTCACGACGAAAGAGAGCAGACACTTAACCAGCTCTTGGTTGAGATGGATGGCTTTGAAAAAAACGCTAATGTTATTGTTGTCTCTGCAACTAATAGGCCTGATGTCTTGGATTCAGCTCTTTTGCGACCAGGCCGATTTGACCGAATGATAACTTTAGACCATCCAGACATTAATGATCGTGAAGCAATCTTGAAAATTCATTGCAAAGGCAAGCCTATTGCTAAAGATGTTAATCTTCGAGAGGTTGCTGAAAGAACTCCTGGCTTTTCTGGCGCTGATCTGTCAAATGTAATTAATGAAGGAGCTATCTTGGCTGCCAGAAGAAACAGAAAAGAAGTTCAGCAAACAGATTTTCTAGAATCTATAGAAAAAGTTCTTCTTGGTCCAGAGAGAAAGAGTCATATCTTTTCAAAGAAAGAAAAAGAGATTAGTGCTTACCACGAAGTTGGCCACGCCTTGGTTTCTACCTTCCTACAGGAATCATCCCCTGTCAGAAAGATATCTATAATATCCAGAGGCTCAGCTGGTGGCTACACAATCAAGATGCCAAAAGAAGAAAAAAAGATAATGACAAGGTCTGAATTCATGTCAGAAATTGCCGTTCTTCTCGGTGGTTACTGTGCTGAAAAGATAAAGTATGGCGAAATTACATCAGGCTCATCTAATGATTTAGAAAAGGCATCACAATTAGCTAAGAAATTAGTGAAGCAGTATGGTATGTCTTCTTTGGGCCCAATAGCTTTTGGTAAAAAGGATGATCTAATCTTCCTGGGTAAAGATCTTTCCGAGGGCAATAATTACTCAGAAAAGGTCGCTGCAAAGATTGATGAAGAGATTTCAAAAGTTATAAAAAAGGCGGAAAGAGAAGCAACCAAGATCTTAACAAAGAACAAATCTTTACTTAACAAGATAACTAAAGTTCTTATCGAAAAAGAGACAATTGAAAGAGAAGAATTCGAAAGATTGGTAAAGAACAAAGAAAGATAGCGGCCCGTAGCTCAAGGGCGGAGCACCAAGCTTATATCTTGGGGGTTGCAGGTTCGAATCCTGCCGGGCCGACTAGAAGGGGCGTGTAGCTCAGTGGTTAGAGTATCTGCTCGACACGCAGAGGGTCAGAGGTTCGAATCCTCTCACGCCCACAAGATGAATTACAAGATTAAAACGATTTACCAGGACAACGATTTAATAGTTGCTGATAAGCCTCCTGGAGTGATAACTTTTCGCCAAAACCAAGACAAAGGCGTTTTTTTAATGGATTCTCTTGTTGAGGAATATCCTGAAATTAAAAAAGTTGGTGAAGAGCCAAGATATGGAGCGATTCATCGATTAGACAAAGATACCTCTGGAGTTGTTTTAATTGCCAAGAACAATGATTCGTTTAATTGGTTTCAAAAACAGTTCAAAGAAAGAAAGGTGGTAAAAGAGTATCTCGCCCTCTCTGTCGGTAAAGTTAAAGAGAAAGAAGGGCTTATTGAGACAAATATCGGTCGCTCTCCTAAGGATAGAAGAAAACAAAGAGCCTTTCCTATCTATGATCCCAAAAACCCTCGATTGGCTATTACTCGATACAAGGTATTGAAAATTTTTGAAAATTATACTTTAATAAAGGTCACTCCAGAGACAGGTCGCAAACATCAGATTAGATGTCATTTGGCTCACATTAAAAATCCGATAGCTGGAGATCTCTTGTACGGATTCAAGAATCAACCTTGTCCAGATAACCTTGAAAGGCATTTTTTGCACGCAAGAGGAATTAGAGTCAATACTTTGAATTATGGCTACAAGGAATTCTTTTCAGAGATTCCAAGCGACCTGCAAAGAGTTTTAGATAATATTAAATAAGAGATAAAAATGAGCGAACAAGAAGAAAAAAAAGAGAGCGTAGAAAAAAAAGAGAGTATCCCTCAAGTAAGAGTTGGAGAAACTATCAAAATATATTACAAGTTTGTTGAGAAGGACAAAGAAAGAATCCAACCTTTTGAAGGGATAGTTATCTCTAAGAAAGGAAGTGGTATCTCAGAGTCGATGACTATAAGAGGCTCTATATCAGGAGTTATGATAGAAAAGATAATCCCTGTTCATTCTCCCAACATCGACAAGATAGAAGTTCTTAAAAAGGGTAAAGTCCGAAGAGCTAAGCTATATTTCTTGAGAGACGCAATTGGTAAGAGGGCTCGTCTTAAAAGAAAAGTAGAAAAAAAAGAAAATTAGTTCCTTATACAAAAAAGGGCGAGTGCTGGAATTTAGTAGACAGCTGCGGTTGAGGGCCGTAGGTCATTATTGACGTGAGGGTGCAAGTCCCTCCTCGCTCACCAGAAGAATATAGGGCGGGTAGCTCAATTGGCAGAGCACTTGGCTTACATCCATGGGGTTACAGGTTCGAGTCCTGTCCCGCCCACAGTTAAAGTCGCCGCGGTAGCTCAGTGGTAGAGCGCTTCTCTGAAAAAGAAGAGGTCGTGAGTTCAATTCTCACCCGCGGCACAGAAA
>PWOE01000092.1 GCA_003557585.1 Candidatus Nealsoniibacteriota bacterium
CCGGGGGCGCTCTGCCCCCTACTCAGCCGCTACGATGGCGGTTGAGCCAAGCGGCAGAACAAACGAAGAAAAAGGAGAAAAAAAATGAGTAACCAAAAACCATGTTCGGAATGCCGAGGGCACGGAAGCATTTACAACCGTGACCTGATGAAAAACCTCCGATGTGAGGACTGCTTAGGCCACGGTAGATTGCAATGGTGCGAGCGGTGCCTCGAATGGATCGAGATAAACGCTTTTTGGAGCGAAAAGGAAGACTTCTGCAAAGATTGCCAGGACTTGATTTACGACAAATTATCAAACAAAGGAATTAATCATGTATAACACATCAATAAACATTGATGGAAGACAAGAAACGCTGTTTGTAGACAGTGGTTTGCCTCAAGAATATCAGAAGGCTATGTTGATAAACCACTATCAGAAGCGAGGCGATTACAGTGTAACTGAACTGCTGGATGCGCCACGATGCGCAAGACTCAAGCAAGAACATCCGGAAGTAGAAACCGATGCCGAAAACTTAATACATTCGGTACTCGGAACTGCAATGCACGTATATTTCGATACACATCTAGAAAAGAGTACTCCCGGACTTTATACAGAGGTACCAATGTCAGTAAAAGTAGACGGGAAGACCGTTACCGGAACCTTCGACGAACTACTTCTCACAAATACACACATGTTCATTACAGACTTAAAGAATTGGAATGTCTTCAAGTGGATGGCCGGGGAATGGTCTAAGGTCTACTGGCAATTGAACTACTATCACTACATGCTGGCTCATGATCCGGAAGTTAAGGCACTCTTCTCCCCGAACAAACAGACGGTATTGCGAGTCGTCATCCTATTCAAAGACTGGAACAAACGGGATGCAGACATCCATAAAGACAAGTATCCGCCACAGAGGGGCGTCACAGTGTTCTTCAAGCCTCTACCCTTACCTGAGGTTAAAAAACATCTCAAAGCCCGTCTGAATGCCCATCGTGCGCTTGAGAGCGTGCCTGAACCCGAATGGCCGGATGCGCCGGCCGATAAGGTCTGGCAGAAATGCACCGCGATCAAGGTCTACAAGAAGGACAATCCGAAGAAAGCAATTAACGGCGGGGTCTTCAGTCTCTCAAATTACAATGGTGATTTTGATAAGGCGAATGCGCAAGCTTACCTGCTGATGAAAAGCAAGGGAGAACACGACTTCTTCACCAAAGAAGTCTGGACAGAGCGCAAGCGCTGTGAAAGATATTGTCCAGTCTCGGAATTCTGTACGACATATCGCAAGCACTGTGCGGCAAAAAACAATCCTAAAGTATCATTCAAGATAGGAAAGTGATAAAACATGGATACAAGACCATCAGAACTAAGCATCTTGGCGTCTCTATTAACCAACGCGACAACACAGAAAGGGATACAGACAATTGATTCCAGATGGTTCGGCGAACCGAGGTTTAAGACCGCACTGGAAATCATGCAGGAAATGTATGAGAAAGAAGAAGCAATTGATGTAATCACATTCTCAGCCAGATGGACGGAAAAATATCCGGAAACCGGCATTGAAGATGTAATCAATTTCAGCAGGAACTTCAAAAGTTCTCATTTAATCAACAGTTATGCCAATGTAGTGAGGGACGGCGCGGTCAAACGCCATGCCAACGAAGCTCTTGAAATGACTAAGCACGGCATAACCAAAGGTGAAAACTCCGAAACCATCCTCGGGCGGCTAGATAAACTATCCAGAGAACTACAAGACATCGCCGGAGAAAAACACTTGCCGCAATTATCGAATATCATGGCGGAAGTAACCAATATGATAGTCGATGAAAACAATCCTGACCCGATAGAAATAGGCTTGGAACAAATAGACAAGCATGGAGGGTATCTTTATGACATGATGTTGCTGGCGGCAAGGTACGGTGTAGGGAAAACCCCTTTTGCCTTGCGAACTGTCTTGTCGAACTGTATTCACAAACAAATCCCAACGGCCATATTTTCGGGTGAAAACCCGAACAAAATGATAGTCATGGCCTTGCTGTCAATGATGACGGGGGTTCCCCTGAAAAGCATTACCATGGGAATCAAGCATCTTGGTGATGTAGAAAAGAAACAGCTCATCGACGCGCAGGAAAAGATAATGGACTCTCCATTATACTTCTGCAATTGGGGGTATATCGACTATTACACGCTTAAAGGCGAAATGTCACACTTCCATGAAAAGCACGGCACGAAGGTTCACATCATCGACGCCTATCCTCATATCAATCTGAACATGCAGGTGCATCGTAATCGAAACGACGCCCTGATAGACCTTGCCAATAAGATTGTTCTCTTCAAGAAGGAAATGCCGGGGTTCTATATGGTCTTGGATCAACTCAAGACCAAAAACGTCGACGACACGCCGTCATTACGTGACGTGATGCACTCAACGCAGTTCGAACAGAACACCGATGTTGGTATCGTGATTGACCGAAAGGACAAGGAAAAGCGACGCATGGACCGAGAGAAGCGACGCCTGGATTGGGACATAAAACAAATCCAATTCGACAACACTCTTTCGGAAAATGAAAAAGCCATGAAGGTCTATGAATTGCATCAGACCTCGGTAATTGCCGGTGTAGCTCATGTCTATCAAGAAAAAGGCAGAATGGGTTATGGCGAATGGCGAACCGAAGTCGGGTTCGATGATGCGGCATACGGTTTCTATGACCGCAACAGCATTCATCCGGAAGATCCCCGGAAAGAACAATTACTTCAAAGATTAAAGGAAGATGTCGATGAACAAAAGAAAGAAATCTACGATCCCGAAGATTTCTAGAGAGTCACCACCGAACAAACCTTTTCGGCTAATCTGCATAAGGCAGGGGAAGTACGGCAACCTTCTCGTTGCTGATGTTATTACGCCGCTTGATCCGCAACCGAACTATGAAACGTTGCGATTTCTGAAGATACCAAAAACCGAATGGGAAATTTCAGCATTTTTCAGAGAGGAAATGGTATCCAAACTCCCTGTCACAATCCTGATTGAACCGGGAACGACAAGATTCACATATAAAGTACCGGAAAATCAACGGCTGACATATCTTCTGCATGATACCCGCGTACGCATGACGGTATATCAAAACCAGCCTCAGTGTGTCTGCTTCCTTTCCTGGGCGCTTATGTCAAGAAGCCTGCCGTTACAAAACGAAAAGTATGTCCGGATCAAGAAGATGTTTCCGGAATACTACAACATTCCGAAAGAAGAAAGGAGTCCCATGGTAACCAAGTGGCTTGAAGAAAGGAAGAAATGGCGAGAAAACAAAAAGAAACGAATGCTAGAACAACTCGAACCTTACCCGGTTACCGAAGGTTTACATCGAGGAGTATTGCCGAAAGGCTTTATCAAGACATTCAGTATCTTCAAAGCCTTTGATCTTAACCCAAATTTAAGAAAGGCGTTAAGCTATTATGCCCATAGACCATACAAAGGAACTCAAGTCCCTATCATTAAATTCACTAAGAAAGGCGTTTCCTGCAAGGGCGAAAGTTATCAAACCTTTTGGTAAGATAAAAGAAGCCTTTTATGAGTATGCCAGATTACGTCCTGATGGACGTGCCGTACAGGCAATTAGCTATCTCGACAATGAATGGCAAATCATAGAAATCCCCAGGGAATTCGTAACCAACCCAGACCGAAAATAAAAAAAAGGATAAAGTATGAGAATAACAATCAAGCACTGGTTTAAGGGTGCTCCAGAGAATAGGCCCGGAGGCCCGTGGTGGAGGACAGAATTCAATAGTGAAGAAGCCGCAGAAGAATGGCTGGAAAGCATGGCTGAACTTCTATATCGAGCAACAATGATCAAGTTTGCCTTTGGCGAACTAGAAAAAAAAGAAATTAACCTAGACAAATATAAAGGAACTCAAAGCTATGAAGGTTGAAGACATAAAAGGTCAAGACGTAACTAATCCATGCCCGTATTGCGAATGGCAAGAAGGCCCATGCCCTGATTGTTCTGACACCGGGATATTGATTGGAATAGATGAAACATTCTATAGTCCCAATGAAGTAGAACGTTGCATAGAATGCAAAGAATTGTTTCCTATCTGTGACTTGGCTAAATGGGATGATGTTGAATGGTGCAACACATGCTTGAAAAAGGAAATTGGATTGAAGGAAGACTATGAAAACAAATGAATATAGGTCAGAGGAAGAGACCAAGTTCGCACTCTGGCTTGATGAAGCGCAAAAGGAAGGAGTGGTTTTAAATTGGGCATACGAAGAAAACACAGTTCTGGTTACCAAGGAATTGAATTTCCCCCAACCAAAGAAATTAAAAACCAAAATCAAACATGGTGAAAAGAAAATTCAGAATACGTCGTACACACCAGACTTCTGTATAGCGATAAATCCAGCATACGCCCATGCACTTACACCGGCGTTCCCCAAGGCTTTATGGTTTGGTGCCCCGAAAGATCAAGAAAAAGGAAATCTCCTACCACAGAGCATTTTATTGTGCGACGTAAAAGGAACTTTTGATTTTTACCAAAAGGACAGTCGATATTTCTCGTTAATCCAGAAGGTCATTGCCGAAAGAGCCGGCATCTGGGTCGAGAAAATTACGATTCCCAGCTTCTTTCTGAAGGCATGGCTTCCAGAAGAATTACGCTGGATGAAGAATAGAAAGAAACCAACACTTACTAAAGCCGGGAAATCATGCCTTTCCTTTTCGCAATGGGTTGAACGAAACCGATGGAAAATAGACGGCTTGGTATTTTAAAAAGGAAATAACTATGAGCAAAATTGAATGGACCGAAAAAACCTGGAACCCGATAATCGTATCAAAGCAAGGGAGTAAGTGATGAAAGAAACCAAACCAGTAAGCTTCAAGGAGGCGAATGTCCAATTGAGCGGGAGGACTAAGGGGGACGCGCTTCCAATCTGTGAAACCGTGTGTAAAAAACGAGGCAAGCTCAGTATCTCATGCTGGAAAATACCCCTCGGACG
>PWOE01000144.1 GCA_003557585.1 Candidatus Nealsoniibacteriota bacterium
CAGGTGGGCTCTTCAGCCACCATAGGAATCGGCACAACTTTTAACGGTAACATATTGGCTTTAACTTCTATAACCGTGAATTCCGATGCCGAAGTAAATGGCAGGGCGCTTGCAATTAATGGCGCTGTTACCTTTGAAAGCGGGGGAACAATGAATGAGCCTCCAGAAGGCGAAGAACCCACAGATCCTGAACCAATATCTTTTACGGTCACCAAAACAGCCAACCCGAAAACCTTTGTTGCTGCTGGTGACATTATTCTTTACGACATAGAAGTAACCAATACAGGAACGGAAGAGTTGACCGATATAGTCGTAACCGACCCAACTGCAACCATCACAGGAGGAAATCCGATAGCTTCACTGGCACCTGATGCAACAGCCATTGTCACAGCCTCGTATGAGATCACTCCGGCAAACGTGAATGATGGATTTGCCATTAACATTGCCACCGCAACAACTGAGAATGTTGAGGAAAGTGGTTATGAAATTGTCACTATTGATGATGTTCCACCCCGACCGATACCCCTCGCTACATGGGCTATAGTGCTGGGAGGCGTCCTGATGGCCGGATTTGTTTACAGGCGCTCCATGCTAAAAAGGATTCAGAATGCAGGTGCTTCCGGAGAATAATCATTAAATAGCAGTTTCCCGCACGATAAAAAACCTCCCTGAAATTTCAGAGGGGTTTTTTATTGGTGTGCTGTACATGACTATTTACTTGGTGGTGAAATTACACTACGGGGGATTGTAGTAGCCATCTGTCCGGTAAGCTTGCAATATAAGAAAGAATGCACAAAAAATCTGATACCTCGATCCTTACTTTTTAAAAAACCCAAGATCAAGGTACTTTTTTATTAGTGATGTAAGCTGCCGCTTCTTAATTGGCTTGGTTATCACCTCATTGGATCCGACTATGAGGGCATCATCAATATATTGGGGGGTAGTATGAGCTGTCTGCATAAATATTATCACATCCTGATTAAACTGACGGATTTGTCTTGTGGCCTCCAATCCGTTCATTACAGGCATTCTTACATCCATCAAAACCAGGTCAATATTATTATTGTTCTTCAAGAAATCAACTGCCTCCAATCCGTTTTTTACACTGTAAATCTCATTACAGCTGCCTTCAAGGTAACTGTTTAGTAACAATACAGACACCTTTTCATCATCAACTATTAAGACATTAAGTTTTTCTCTCTGTGTTGAAGGTAGGTTTATATCTTTAATGACACCCTGGAGGTCATCATCTGTTTTACTTGGCTGATATGGAATTGTAAAATAAAAAGTTGATCCTTGCCCCAGGGTACTGTCCATCCAAATATCACCTCCCAATAAATCCACATATCCCTTTGCAATCGATAAACCCAAACCTATACCTTCATAATTTGAAGAGAGTTTTTCATCCCCGTGTGAGAATTTTTTAAAAACTAATGGTTTTTGTTCCGGGCTGATTCCAATGCCAGTGTCAATTACATAAAAACGCAAAGCCTCTCCTATTCTGTTATAACCAAATTCAACCTTACCTTTGTCTGTAAATTTTATTGCGTTGTTAATGAGATTCTTTAAAATAACACTAAGCTTTTCGTAGTCCGTTTCAACCAAAGCGTAATCTCCGGCTAACCCTTTATTGAATTTTAGTTCAACTCCCTTTTCAAATGCCCTGGAAACGAAATATTCAAATTGTTCATCAATAAACGTATTTACATTCACACTGGATGAATTAACTTTTGAAGTATTTGCATCAATTGTAGAAATATCAATTAATTGGTCAATGGTCTGAACTAAATGATTGCCGCATCTCTTTATGATTTCAATGTATTTGATTTTTGATTCCGCGGATATATTAGGCGCTTCAAGCATTTCGGTAAAGCCCATTATTCCGTTCATGGGAGTTCTTATCTCGTGACTTAAATTGGATAAAAAGGAAGTAATTAATCTTTCGCTTTTTACGTCTTCTATTCTTAAACTTTCTACCTCCTTTTCAAGTTGCTTTTGCTTGTTGATATTTTTAATCCTGAATACCAGTCTTTCAAGTCTTGAGTCTCTTTCAGCTATAATGATGCTGCTGGCCTCCACCCATTTATAAGAATCGTCCATACACTGAAACCTAAATTCAACCTGTGGGCACTCCCGAAAAGGTTTGCACCCACCGAAGGCATTATATACTTTATCCTTGTCTTCAGGAGTTACACAATCCATTATGTTTTTACCAGACAGGTTATTCAGATTATCTTTTAGAAACTCACTGGATTTGCTGTAGAATAGAATCCTTCCCTTAAGGTTGGTTATTATTATCAAATCATGCAGGTAGTCTGATAAATAGCTAAGGTGTTTAACTTTGGTTTTTAATGCTTCAACAAGGTCTTTGTTGGAGGAACTCTCGCTTTGGGGCTTATTTATGGAGTTCTGGCGTTGGTTTTTTCGCTTTAAAGGAGAATTGTGAGAGGCCATCTTTTTCTGTGTTTTTCACTGTTATGAAACTGTAATAATTAACGCGGTATTAGATGACATAAAACCACAATCCGGTTTTTATCTTCTAAGGTAAGTTAAAAAAACAAATTATAAAAGATAGGTGAGAAAATATTTAACCTGAATGAATGTTTATCCCCGTGACAAATAAAGATTGGGAAATAAAAGGCAGGCATTAGACTATTCTATAACTATTAATCTTGCTTTACCCACGGCAATGCGATTATTTCAACAGGTGGTATTTCATCCTTACAGATCTCGGATTTCAGCTCCTTTACAAGGTAATCCATACCAGGAATATTCTTCCAGGTTGCCCTCTGCAAACAATAGGGATGGTGTTACTTATAAACCAATTAAGAATATTTGTATCTTATACTTGCGTCAACAGGAGATAAAGGTGACCTTGGTATTGTATGCAAATAAAAAAGCAGCCACACTTTTAATTAGTGTAACTGCTTGATTTGTTGGTGGGCGCTACTAGATTCGAACTAGTGACCCCCTGCTTGTAAGGCAGGTGCTCTGAACCAACTGAGCTAAGCGCCCGGGAAAATTCCCGCTTGGGTGGGTGCAAAGGTAAAACATTTTTTTTATTTGCAAGCCTTTTTAAAAAAAACCTTAGCGAGTTCTGCCTGCTCTGAACATAGAGGTTTCGGTTTTTGTTAGCTGTTCATCTGTAAATATAAATTTAAATTAGGATGAAAATAACAGAGATAATTATAACCTACGTATTCGCATTTATATACCTGCTATTTGCACTGAACTTCTTTTTTAACTTTTTACCAATGCCAGAGCTTCAGGGCAATGCACTTGTATTTATGGAAGTGATAGGCTCTACAGGTTATATGACTGCCGTGAAATTTTTGGAAATTTTGGTTGCCCTGATGCTGATTTTCAATATCAAAAGACCTCTTGCATGGTTGCTCATACTACCTGTGAGTACCAACATCTTAATGTATGATGTTTTCATCGTGGGCCAACCAATGCTTGGGGTGCTAATGATGGCCATGAATGTCTTTATGGTATACCGCCTGCGCACCCACTATCTTTGCATAGTAAAATAAAAACCGGGAAATTTTTTTACATATTGTTGTAAAACTGTGATATTTTCCTAATTTTACATAAAGCAATTCCACTACCACTTTATGGTTGAAAATCTATTTTCTGCAGAAAAGCCTGGATGTATTGTATCTGGTCTGGCCAATATTACTAACCAACTCAATTAACCCTATGAAAAAAAACTGGTTGTTTCGTTTTAGCAGTATTCTGTTACTGTTTGCCTTCCTCCTTGCCCCAACGGGCTGTGAAAAAGATGACAAAAGTGAAGTTGATGTATTTCATGACAATATCAGCGATCTTGCCCTGGTAGCTGTCGACTTTATCGACAAGGCCATAATTTTTGAAACGACCGTAATTGACAATAACCTTGAGGCTGATGAGGTCAAAAAGATTTTTGATGATTATATTAATGCCGGCGAGGCTTTTGTTAATAACCTTAACAAGGTGATGGGCAGCACCAAACAGTCTGGTGATACCGATGCCCTTCTTAAGGATGCTGCATTGGAATGTGTGACAGCCGTTACCGGTTTATTTGATATTTCCGGGTTATCCCCTGCCTCGGTAAAAGCGCTGGGCGATCTGATAGGTGAGACCAAGGATGCCGCAGCTGCCATCGAACAGGCCTATGATAACAATAGTATTTCTTACGATGAATACATTAGTCTGAGGAACCAGCTGCGTAAGGACAAACTTTTAAAAGTTGCCAAGATGGGCGGCAGCGGCATAATCGGCACCCTGGCAGCGGGAAGCGTTGCAGCAGCCAAGATTGCTGCTGCAGGAACCGTAGGTGTTGGGGCCATCATGACTGCACCTGCCCTGATTACAATAGGTGCAGTGGGTGCAGGTACAAGCTATGTGTCCTACAGGCTGTTCTCATGGTATTCCAGCTCTGATAAGTCCACCGGGGAGGTTAATACCATTTTTACTGCATTCGAGTGGGAAACAGACACACCGCTTCCTGCATTTTTGTTTGGCAAGAATGCAAAGGTCGCCATCAGCATTGACGGTTATGCCCCTGTTCTGATAGATCAGATCAGGCACCCTGAAGAGGGTTATAATATGTTCATTGAGATAGAACCTGTAAAGTCTTCTGAACTGAAGTCTTCTGTGTCAACACAGGTCTGTTACAGGCAGGAAATTATCCAGCCGGGCACTAACTGTGACCAGATAATGTTTGTAACAGCATACCCCAGCCCGGCTAGTCCTGCCGCGGGCCAGTCGGTTACCGTTACTGCAAATGTACTGCCTGCCATGGCAGGATGTGATGTAAATTTCAATATTGTCGGAACCGATGGATACACAAACAGTGCAACCCATACAACAAACTCAAGCGGTGAAGCGAGGTTTGGTATTCCCGGGGCAGATCCTGGTGTTTTTGACAGGGTAACTATTAC
>PWOE01000166.1 GCA_003557585.1 Candidatus Nealsoniibacteriota bacterium
ACAAAAGGGGCCTCTTTAGCTTCAACAATGTAGTTTAATAAAATTTGTTGTAATGTTTTTTGATCGTTCATTTTTATTCTCCTACCCTTCTTACAAAAGTATCTTTATTTATGTTATTTAGAGTTAGTCTGAATCTTTCTGTTGGGATTATGTCATGTGTTTGAAATCTTATAAACAATCCTTTGGTTAATCGGTTGAGAGCTTTATTCAGATCATCATTATTTAAACCTGAAGCAGCTCCTAGCATGTTTTTAGTTGCTGAAGAAGATTGTTCCATTTGTAGGACTAGGCTTGGATATTTGTTGTAAATGTCTTGTAGATTGGCCAAGGCTTCTTCATCTGTTTCAGAGTATTTTCTTTCATTTTCTACATATTCTTTGAATTTGAAAGTTTGGTTGTCATACAAATTTACCAAGAATTTGACTGCGTAATCCACATGCTCATGTTTAACAATAATATTATGAAAATCATTATCAGTAGAGACAAGGTAGCTAGCTGTAGCAATAGCCAGTTTAGTGATTTTCTTCCAAGCTTCTGTCCCAAATATTTTAACGTGAGAATTATACTTACGATTGACAGTGTTAGCATTACGCATGATATATAAAGCAACATCATTGGATATTAGCACCTCCTCAGGTTTTCTACTCCAAGCCCATCTTATTTTAGTTTCATAAACTTCTTTTGGAAAAGGTTCTTCAGGTTGCCATAAAGGGTCTATTTGGTCTACACCTCTATCTGATAAAATTAACACCATATCATACCTGGCTATGTCTTCAGCAGTGGGAACGAGTTCTGTTAGGATTGTTATTCCGTTTGGATAAGAAGCTATGGGTTTGATCGCACCATTCATAGCTTTTACATTACTAAGTGCTATCATTCTTAGTAAAGCGGGTATGGTTATAGTTCCAGACACTCTGGCAATTCTTACTTCATTGGAAGAACGAATGTCTGTTAGTTCTGAAAGAATGTTGTTTTGACTCTTTCCAAATTCTTCAAAAATTATTAATCCTTTATGGTTTTGAGGTATTATACCTGCTCTGGTTTGATAGCCATTGGCTGTTTTATTAGAACCTCCTATGAGGCCTGGAATTGTAGCTGAGTTGCCTGCAAGAGACACAAAGGTTCCTAGACTATATAGTTTTCTTAGCGTGTCTGCAGTGCTAGATTTACCCACTCTGGATTCACCTATGATTAAAGTATCCATGCAACCTTTTGTGTATTCAAAAGTTCCAAAATGGAATTGTAAAACACTGTGAAAAGTTAGGTCTATGGTTTGAATTAGAGTTTTGTTGCCGTTGTATCCTAGTATTCCTTTGGTTTTTTCAGTAATTAAGTCCATTTTTTCTTCAACAGACCCTTCCAAATTAGAAATTACTTTTAATAAGTTTTTGGAATCTTCTGTTATTTTAAAGTTAGAGACAGAATCGTTGGCTTCTACAGTATTCATTATGATCATGGTGAGTTGATTGCCCTTATAAGGGTGGGGGACTAGTTTGTATGTGATTAGATATTTTTTACCAGACTCTAACTTACTGAAAGAATAGGCTGTAAACTCCATAGGTTGTACAGACATATCATTTGTTTCAAACATGTCTGTGACGTATGCCTTAAATACAGTCTTTTTTTCAAGAGTTTGTAGTTTCACACATCTTTCTTTTTCAGAGATTTTTAAGAGTTTTAATTTGTTTTTCCGTATGTTATCCTCTCTAAAATTGTTATCCATTAAGTGAAGAATATCCTGCATTGTTTTTTCAGAAAGTTTCCATTCTCTTATGTCTCCTTCAAGCATGGAGTCTGCTTGGCCTGTTGTTTTATACTTCTCAGCTATATAGTGAGCTTCTGTAGAGAATGAAGATTCGGATATAGCAACAATTTGGATGTTACTCCTACAAAGTTTTCCTACATTTTCAGGTTTTGAGGCTTCCATGAGGGACATTACGGGGTTTTCTTTTATCTCTGTGGGTAGTTCTTGTAGTGTGTAAGCTGGTGTTTCTTTTATATAATCTATTAAGTCTTTCTGTGTCTTTTTATATTTCATAAAGAAATCTGTTAAGTCTTCTTTAGGTTCTTTACAAATATCGTGGAAATTAGTTACTACTTTTACTTTGGGTGTGTATTTTAACAGATAGTTTCCAAGTTTTGTTGCACCTTTAATACCTGCTGTATCATTGTCATATACAATAACAACACTTTTATCTTTGAATAAGTTAGGTGTTTTGGGTAGAACATTTTCTCCACCCGTTATTGTTATGGCATTGAAACCATGTGATCTAGCTATGGCCATGTCTTTTTCTCCAGCACATATGATTGTTGTTTTATCTGACCATAAATCGAAAGGTAAAACTAAACCATTTATGGCATTTGTTCTTGACTTTACTTTGGGTTTACCTTCAGGATTGTATTGTCTTATATCAAGTAAATGCCCGTACATAAACACTGGAAAAGCTATTTTGGTTTCTGATCCAGTAGGTGTTTTCAATTTTAATTGTTCAATAACTTCTTCAGAAATTCCTAAATTTAAAGCAGTTTCTTTAGAAGTTTCGGTTAATCTTGTTTTTTCCCAGGCTTCTACGTCTTCATTATTTTCAAAAGTTTTTTGTATCTTTCTTGCTACTAAGTAATCACATCCTAAATATTTCTGAATGAATTGTATCTCATTAAAACCTGTGTCGCAGACCTTACAATGAAACAAATTATTTATAGTATTAACATGGGCTGAAGGGTTTGATTCTTTATAAGTGTGTCCTGAGACGGTATAGTGGTCGAAGGGGCAACAGACAGCTTCTTCTCTTACCCCTTCAACTATACCAAAGAATTCGCTAAAGAAACTCATCAGATTCAGACTCGTTTTCCTCTTTTGATGTGTCAAAAGGGATGTCTGCTTCAGCCACTTCCTCTAGCGGATAGTAGATTTCTCCTGTTAAGGCGTCTACTATAGCTTTGTCACCATACTGTTCACTGGATTCTATTTTCACATCTACAAAGAACTGTTTTCCTACGACTAATTTTACGAGGTCTTTTAGTTCAAAGGCTGCTCCTGAGAAATCCAGATTCAGTGCTTTTAGGAATCTTTTTAATTTATACCGAGCAAGGTCTGCGGGACTTTCGGTAATAATGTCAAAGATATTTCCTGAGTTTTCTAATGCAAGTTGGAGGTTTAGGTAATCTTTACCTCCGTTTTTAGGAGTTCTCATTTCAGCTTTCTTTATGGTTGCCTTATAGTTGCCAGGCTCTGGAAGAGTAAAACCTCCTGTTTTTTCTTCGGGTAATTCATCAAAATTAATTGACATTGACTAGCACTCCTCATTGTCAGATGTTGCCAAGATGATACTTTCGTAACAAGTCTTGGTAGCATTTCTGGCAAATTGAATTAGTTGATTTGCTCTCTGTGCAATCAATTTGTTATTGTTTCTTAGTCTTTCTACTTGTTGTGTCATGGTGTTGGCATGTTGTTCATGTTCAAATAATTTGTTCATTAGTTGATTGATTAATCTTTCTTTGTCTGCGTTTGATAAGTCTTTTACTGGTGTTTTCATCATTTCTTCAAATGATTTTTCTTCTTTTTTTGCTGTTGGCATATTTTCACCTCCTATGATGTTAGTTTAAGGTAGAGGTCTTTTATTACTTTGAGTGAAAGATCCTCTAGTTTGGACTCCTCGAACCCAGCGTCTTTTTTCAAGGCTTTCCAAATGGGTATTACTGTTTTATTCTTCTTGAGGTGTTCGGTTAAGATGGCGACATATTCTTGCCGATGGCGTTCTGTTATTACTTCAGGATCTTCGCCTTCCTCAAGATAGCTTTTTAAATCTTGGATTAAAGATGGTTTGAATTCGTATTCCTCTCCAAGTGTGAAGGGATTGTATCTTGTTTTGTTTACCCTAGCTTTTGGATAAATAATCTGGTCCTTTGTTACATATCCTGGTTGAGTCATGTGAAGAACAAGGTCTGGTTCATATTTTAACTCAGCTTGTTGGATTTGTTGTTCACCTAATGATTTTAACTTGTTTTTCCCGTCATCTCCTGTTTCATATTCAAATTTTTCTTTTACCCTCACGGTGGTAATAACATGAATGTCAGGATCTCTGATAAGTTGAAGTATTTCATTTTTTTCTTCAACCACTTCTTCGTCACCCCAGGCAGCGTAGTTGTCTTTTGCGTAGTGTGCACTTTTCTTTTTAGCCTTGGATAGAAGATCTAGAACACCTCCTTTATACATCCAAGCATGGCTTATAGAATCTTTAACACAGACTTCTATTTCATGCTTTTCTTTCATATAAGTCCTGATAGCGGTGTAGTTTGTTGGTTTACAACCAATATCTGGGGTAAGATAGGTGACATAGAATTCACCAAAAGGTATTCCTGAAGAACTATTGGTTCCTGGAAATAATTTTAATGATTTATTTTCAGTATCTATAGCTCCTACACCCTCCCAGCTTTTATTGGATAAACCTTCTGCTAATACAAGTGCTAATCCTGATTTGCCTGAGCCTGGTAAACCTTCTATCATTATAGAAGCTTTACATTTTTCTCTTTTGGCTTTTTCTACTAAGGGTACAAATGACATTTTTAAACTCCTTCCTTAAAGTTATTTAAGATATCTGTTAATTCTTTTCTCTGCTCTAACATTTTATATATTTTTTCATCGTATGTTTTCTTCAGCATTAGTTGGAACATTTTTTGTGGTTTGACTTTATCTTCAGTGGTAGCTATGAATCTGGCTTCTGCTTGTTCAATATCACCTATAGGTGGAAATTTATCAGTAAAAATCATAGTGTCTGCTGTATCAAGGGTTAGGTTTTCTTTTCCAGCATCTATGTTTATTAGTAGGATTTTTATATCTCCTTTCTGAAAAGCTTTCACTAATTCATTACGTTTTTTCAGAGGCGTATTTCCTATTATAAGGTGTGGTGATAA
>PWOE01000079.1 GCA_003557585.1 Candidatus Nealsoniibacteriota bacterium
ACGAGCACAGGTTGTAGGTGAAGACGCTTCTGAGATACCTTTTAGTATTGGTGCTCCTGTAAGTATTTTTGCTGTAAACTGGGAGAACAGATATATGCTTTTTATACCTTATGAATCTGAATTAAACAACACGGCAATAGTTATTAACAGGAATGACGCAATATCTATCTTTGATAACCAGAAATTTCAAGGAATGATACACGATTTCGGGGATAGGTATTTTACTGTGGGCATGATACGATAATGGGTAAGATAACCTTTAAAGAAATTAATAATATTGAAGATTTGGAAATTAAGGTTTATGCTGACGCAGAAAGAACAAATCTTATAGGTGCCGTAATAACTGACAATACAGGCGAGGCAGAGTTTACTCCACCTGAAATTGGAACTTATTATTATACAATAGAGGAACACTTTTACAAAACACAAGAAGACTCTTTCGGGGTGGAAGGAATAGATGGTTTTTATTTACCTTCTAAATATGAAATAAAAGACCTGCGAATTAAAATGGACGAAATAAACTTTGATAATTTTGACGAAGAGAAATTCGAAGCCTTAGTAGACGCAGTAGACATCAATTACTGGTCTTCAACTGAAGCGGCGGGAACAGAATGGGCTGAAGAATTTGCTTGGATGTGGTATCAGGGGGATTTTGCACCCGAGCCCGGTATGTATAGGGCTACGAAGGATTGGGCCAATAGTGTGAGAGCCGTTAAAAAAGGAGCAGACAATACCCCTTTGCCATACATAATATTTGACCCCACAGATTATGGTGGGTCAGGTGAGCCCTATAGGCTGTTTATTTACCCTTACGAGGAGAGTAAAAAATGGAGTCCTCACGAGAGCATCACAGGAGCAACAGATGAATTTGACGGAGAAGCAAACACCGCAATATTAGTGGGAGATACCCCTACAGCTGAAGACTACCCAGCTGCTGAGTATTGTTCCGACGCCGAGTTTATTCATGACGGTGAGGTTCTTTTTGAAATGGAAAGATTTAGAGGTTCTGTATTCAGGTATGGAAAAGCAGGGACAGATAGTAATGTCCCAATAAAATATATATGGCATTCCGCGTTCTTTAAAATAGACCCGATTATGTTAGATAAACAGCTTTTTGAGGCGAGAATAATGTATATATTAGACAAAGTTTCTCCCATAAAGTTTCTCTACCGCTACGATATGGAAGAGAAATGGAAGGTGGTTGAGTTTGAAACAACAGGGGAATTGAAAGTGGAAATGAAGAAGCTTTGTATTTCTCAAGGCTACGGAAAGAACATTCAAATAGGTTTTGAGATTGAAGATATTGATTCAAACCCTGAGATACAGGCGGTTGAACTTATTACAGAAGAAATGGAGCCTTACTGATGAATTGGATAGGGGAAGAAACTACACGACCTGATATAAACCCTTTAGAAAAAATGGTAAAAGAAAAAGAAGAACAGGTTTCTATGTTGGAGCAAGAGCTTGATGAAGTGAAACAAAAACTTGATATATTTAGTATAAGAGAAGAAGGCGGACTTTACTATCTAAGGGTTAGAACAAAGGTGGGACCCAAGGAAGTCCAGATAACATAAAAAAGAGAGGTGATATAAAATGTTGGGAATAATAAGTTTAGCTGTAAGTGCAGCCGCAACAGCATTCTCTGCCTATAAGGGACATCAAGCTCAAGCAGCTCAAGAGAAAGCAATAGACAGAGCCCGAGACATAGCGGAAGAAAGGGTTGACTATATACCCATGTCCGACGAGGAAGCTCAAGCAATAACGGAATGGGTTGACGCTATGTTTCAAGAGCAAGTAATAGAGCAGAGAGGTTCTGAAATAGAGCAAATGGCAGCGGCAGGATATGACCCGGAAGTTGCAATGGGTCAGATAACGGCAAGGTTTGAGCCTATAAGGCAGCGAATGATTAACCAGACACTACTGGGGCTTAAAGCTCAGGACAATGTAATGGAGAGGCAACATCAAATGTTTGAAGATATGAGGGTTTTACAAAACCAACTTGCCTTGGAAATGGGTGAAGTCCAGATAGCAGGGCAGCAAGAGGAAAGGGCAGCTCATATGTGGGGGGGTATAGCGGGTCTTGGTGCTCAAGTTGCAGGTCAGACAGGGCTATTCGAACCTTCGACAGATACACAGGACACACAAGAACCTCGATTCCGTCCGGAGTTTTACACTCCTCAAACCACGCCTCAAACCCCGTTAAGGGTTGGGGAACAGAGAGAGGGGTCTTTGAGATTGCCTTTATGGAGAGGGAGAGGAGAACAATAATGACTATAAACAGACCTTCACCTGAAACAATGGTGTTTGCCCTTGGGAGACTAAGGGAAGCAGGACGGTCCAGTGCCCAAATACAAGAGTTCTTAACAGGAATGGGTTATAACACCCAAGGAGACCTTATGATGTTAAAACAGGTGGGACAGGAAATGAAAGAGAACCCTTCTAAAGCTCATGAGGTGTTTGGAAGCCTTGATGATAGGCTGGAAGGGTATTTAGGGAGCCCTGGGTTTTCTTCGGAAACCAGAGATATACTAAAAGACACATTAGGGGGTGAATAAAATGGCAGATATACCAAGAATACAAACGCCGCAAGCCGACACTGCCAGAATAATCCAGCAAGCTATGCCGCAACACGCTTCCCCAACAGGAGAAGAAATGGCTCTCCAGGCGGTGGCGAGTGCTATTGGAGGATATACGGAAGGGAGAACAGAAAGAACAAGAGCAGCCTCGGAAGCGGAAAGGATTGCTTGGGAGAGAGGTATAGAAGAGAGAGGTGTAAGAGCCACAGAAGAAGATGTAGCAACTCGCAGGGCAGACGCTGAGACCAGAAGGATAGCCGAGACAAGAAAGTGGCAAGAACTGGCAATGCAGGCAACGGAAACGGACGGGATATGGGATAATGTCCCCGAGTCAGTAAGAAGGGCATACCGTCTGGCTTACGGTCAGATAAAAGGGGGGTTTATGGCTTCCCAAACCGACGCAGGTTGGCAGAAGATAACTGATGTGGATTGGGGAAACCCCTCTCATGTCTCACACTTGCTTGACGCAACAAGTATGGGTGAGCTTGACGCTGTTACCGACCAGTTTCCTGAAATAGAAGGTAGGGTTCAAGAGCTAAGGCAGGAAATAAAAACGCAGCAAATGATTCAGGCGGTAGAAGAATTTCCCAACTCGGACTCGCCTGAAACCAGACAACATATCCAAAGGGCTATGGATTTCTACGGAACAGACAACCCTGTTCTTGCTGTAAGAAAAACACTGCAAGCACTTGCTCGGGTTAATCAATAAATGTCAAATAAAGAGAGAGACTTTTTAAGAGAGATAGGTCTTTTAGATTCCCCTGAAGATGTTGGAAAACCCGACACTGAGGGAGTTCCTGATGTTGGAAAACCCGACATCTCCGACTCAAAATCAGAAAGGGAGTTCCTTTCATCTGTGGGTCTCCTGCCAGAAGATGAAAAAGAAAGACAACCCGAGCCGGGGTCTCTCTTTGGTAGGGTTGCTGAAACTCTTCGCCGTCCTATGGATAGGATTAGAGATGTTCTGCGAGGGGAAAAAGAACCTATTGAAGATGAAGAAGTTTACGAGAAAGTTCCCCCTGGAACTCCTCTGCCGGGAAAGGTGGAGTTTCCAGGAGATGTCGAGCTCGAACCAGACATAACACCGAAAGAAGATGACCCCACTCTTGCCAAAAGGGTGGAAGGTTTGGCAAAGAAAACGGCAATCTTGCCACTTATACCGGCAAAAGAAATATATAAAAGGTGGGTGGAAGGGAAAGAGAAAACTTTCTTAGACAACTACGAGGCACTTATTAGGTCTGGTCTTCCTGAGGAGATAAGAAATGAAACGCTGTTTGACTATGAAATAAAAGTTGTTGATGAGGCAGTCCCCGAGGGTAGGTTTGTTTTTAGGGATAGATACCCTGATGAGAGACCTGCTTTAGCCACGCTTATACCGCCTGTTGCACTGGCAACTCTCGACATAGGAAGGGAGATAGACCACGCCACTGACGGGTTCTACTCTAACTTCTACGAGTTATCCACAGGGCGTAAGGCTGCCTTTGAGGTCCCGCACCCTGACGACCCTGACAAAAAAATAGTGGGTGAAGTTCCGTTTCGTAGGTTAATAGAGGAAGGAATGTTAGCGGCGTCTTCTGACATAGGGCTTCCGCCGAGTATGACTGCTGCTTTTATTTTGGCAACAGACTTTGCCCCTGAAGACGCACAGGAATTAGCATTCAGAGCTGGTGTTATACTTGCTATGAAGGTGGCTCTGGGTGGTATTGTTAAAGAGGTGGGGGACTTTGCTTCCGCCGCCAAGACAGCTAAAGCAGAGCAGTTTAGCCTTGAAGTTAAATCTAAATGGCCCGACTTCTATGGGGAACTAAACTCTCAGGTTAAGTTTCTTAAAAGGAATGCGGACAAGTTTCAAGAATCACCTCACAAATTCTATGCGGCGTGGAAGAGAATTATGGAGAAAATGTCTGCCAAGGCTCATGATAAAGGACTCGAAGACCTATCAAAAGAGCTTGCGGCTAAGGCTCAAAACCCGACAGCAAATATACCTCATGCCGGCAAAATCCCTGCCAATGTGGCAAGGCAAATAAATATAGTTCAAGACCCGGCAAAAAAACTATGGTATTCTACCGAGCAAGACCCTGTCAGAGGGTATGTCAAAACGAAAGTAAGGCTCGATAGAAACCCACTGGTTGACATGGTAAAAGATTCGTCTAAGAAGGTAGGTAAGAAGGTTGAGCAGATTGCAGCTGGGAAAGAACCAGACCTTGGTCCCTGGAGTAGGAAAGCAGAGCGGCTTGCCAATAAAGTCGAGAAGAAATTCAGTGCTGGAAAGATAACGAAGGCTGAAGCCAGGCGAGAGCTGGTAGAAATAGCAGCGAAATGGCAACAGAAGTTGACCAACGAACTGCCTTTGCCACACGAAAAGTTAGGAGTTACAGGTGTTCCTCCTGAAGAGTTTTATGTTTTAGGTAAGAAGTTCCAGCCAGTTATAGAACAGATTCAGCAGGGTAAAAGCTCCAGCTCGGTTGGGTATGACTCCTTCATAAAGGAAGTGGCAAGAAGTATTGCAAGGAAGTCTGGCAAGAAGTCTGTCTTAGACGCAACAAAAGCCGCGGCTTCCCTTGAAGACATTAAACTTAAGCAAGCTCAACAACTTTTAAACCATATAAAAAAGACATTCCCAAAGCTGACGCAGGAAGACCTTACCACCCTTGCTGTTTCGCTTACGGTTCCGCACGAACAAACCAAAGAACTACTTGAAACACAGGCGAAGATGATAGAGGACGGGACATTCGAGGACTTAAGAGAGGCGTGGGTTGTCAGGGAGAAGGCAAGACAGGAAGCGACCAAGTATGCAAGGTCAAGAGAGGCAAGGCAAACGACAGACGAAAAGGGTCCAGAAGAGGTAGATAAAGAGGAAGAAACCAAACGGATATTCAGGGTTGAAGGAGTTGATGAGGAAGGGGCTGAAGTAGAGTGGGAAGGGTTCGCAGAGACTGCGGAACTGGCTCAAGAGAAAGCTATAAACGCAAGGGGATTGACAGATGTTTCCTCGGTAAATGTTGCTGTTCAAACAGAAGACCTCGTAAAGGTAGAGAACACTATCATAGGTTCTATGGACAGCTTAAGGGACAACGAGTTTAGGCTGTTCCAAAAGTTAGACCCGACAGGTGGGAGGGAACTTCGGTATGAGATAGCCTTGCCACTTATGAGGGGGGACATAGATTTAGGTCAGGCTCAAAGAAGGTTAAGAAGAAGTATCAACCAAGTGAACGATTACTTTTTTAATTTTGAGCAGGGGAACGCAGGGTTTCTTCGAGACGAGACTTTAAATATAGACCACCCAGGGACATACACACCCACAGGTGTTAAAAGAAAAAAAGTTACCAAAGATATGAGGAAGAGTTTGAGGGGTAGGTATGAATCCGCCATGGCTCGAGTTTCTTTAGATTACAGAGATGTTTCAAGGTTGGCACAGTTTTTAGGGGAGAACCTTCAAGCAGGTGGAAAGGATTTTAACCATTTTAATTTAAGAACAGGAAAGGGTGTCCCGCTAAACCAGCACAGGCAAGCCATACACGCCATAGAGGAGAGCTCTTTCTCCGTGGAGAATTGGGAGAGGGCAATGGCTTTTCTTGAAGGGGAGGTTGCTTCTGCATACACTGAAGTTGTCAGAGATAAGGCGGCAGAGAACTTAGGCAGAATTCTGGCAGAGAAAAGAGAAAGGGTTGGAGATGAGTTTGGCAGGTTCTTAGATGATGTAGAGAAGAAAGAGGTTGAACAGGCGGAATCAACTCTCGATGAAATGGCAAGGCAAGTTGAGGACAGGACTAAACTTCTCTACCCCGCCGAGCAAGCCCGGGCACTGGCAGAGATGTTGAAAAGAAAACCAAATAAAGAACTTAAACTAATCAACGCAGTCGTAAGGACTGGACGAGTAAGGATAACTACTGTTCACCCCGACCATGTCATGAGGTATATACCCAAAGACGAGGAAAAGTTAATGAGCGTATACTTTACTGACGACTCGACCGCTCCGATGTTGCAGGACATCGTGGACAAAACATATAACACCACGACGACAGAACTTAAAGCCATTGAGGAATTCTTTAAAGCCCGCAGGAAAGTTCAGGAGTATCATATGGCAAGAATGGCATTTAGTCTTGGCAAAAAACTGGCAAAAAATGACAAGACAAAAAACATACGGGTTGACCTCGAGGAGGCAGTTCACATACACGGAATCAGTGCAGCAGAAGCTGTGGAGAAAAACCAAGGGAACATTCTGGAAGCCTCGGATATCGAGGTGGCGGCTGCATATAAAGATTACATATCAGTCAGTGCCGACAACCTGAAGAGGATTAGAGATATCGGGAGAGAGTTCCCCAATATAAGCTTTACGGGACACCAAACAGGCGGAAGCTCCGAGGAGATAGCGGCACTGTTTCAGGTTTACAGGAAAAATATTGAGTCGGTCCACGCAATATATATCTTGCCAGACGGAACTATTGGGGGGCACGACTTAATATCGACAGGGAGTGGAAGGTCAGTTGCTTTAAGGGAGTCTCACTACGAGTCTATGTCGGAGAAAGCAACCAAATTAAACGCTCAAGAGGTTGTTCTTCTTCATAACCACCCGACCGGCAGGGTCTCCCCTTCCGCAGCGGACACAAAG
This sequence comes from Candidatus Nealsoniibacteriota bacterium, assembly GCA_003557585.1. GTDB lineage: Bacteria > Patescibacteriota > Minisyncoccia > Minisyncoccales > CSSED10-335 > CSSED10-335. The sequence goes on from PWOE01000079.1 coordinate 7,189, forward strand.
TCTTTTAAATTTATAAACGATAAAGACCAGCGGTTTACTAAATCGATAATAATTAATGAGGGAGTGTTTTCTGTTATAAAAAGAGGTGGTGTAGATTACATGGACAACCTTCCGTTAAGAGATTTGGAGAACTCAATACTTGACGCGAAGAATAATGTTCTTGTGGAGTATGGAGAGTTCACTGTCTCCTCTGAGTCAAGAATACCTTTACATGGGTTGTTGGGGACAGATGACAACTTAGTTAATCTTATAAAGAACGACGAGATTTTCAAAGAAAACAAGGCGATATTGTTTTGGATTAACACCACCACCAATAGGCTAAGAGGTGCAGAGCCTATTGATATAGAGCAGCTGGGAGAGCCTGAGGTTAGAGATTTACTTTACTCGCGGCAAGAGTTAGACCCCGAGTCAGATTTGAAAATAGTTTTACCGAAAGATTTCCATTATTCAATGGGTGAGTCAGAGGAAATGCAGGCGTTAAAGAAGTTTAAATCCTTTATGGTTCAGAGCATACCGGAAGAGCTTTACTTGGCAGCGGAAGGGGAAACCAATCCTCCTTATTGGCTTTCAGATATCCTTGTTGTTGACCCTGAGGCAAACGAGTATTACACCATACAAGGACACCCCGAATATAAGGGGACTTCTGAAATAGTTATGTCTTATAACTTTCGAAACTATCTACGAACAGAGATAGGGAAGCTTAACATAAAAAAAGGACACAATGACTTCTTCATGGAGTTCCAAGAGAAGGGAGACATAAGAACAATAGACCAGATAAAAGAATCCACGCAAGAATACGATGTGGAGTGGGGTGCCATTCCGGCAGACGCACCCGTAAGGCAAGTAAACATGGACGGAATCTTTGACCCAGACGAAGACCAGGTTATCCAAGACCAGGAGTTTAACGAGAAATTAAACAACAAGATAAAGTTCGGGTATTCAGATGTCAGTGCAGGGTTTTTAGAGAAGGGAGTAGGAGGTATAAGCAAGAGGCTAAGAGGAGTCCTCTCCCATTTCTTTAACTTTTCTGAAATGGAACAGATTGACCCGCAGTTTCACAGGGTAATGAGAGATGTCTTTAATATGTTGGGGGCTCGGTATGACTTAATGAAAGCTATCATGTTTGAGATAGGAGAGACACCCAAGATAAAAGGAATGAGTCAAGAAGAAGTGTCAGGGCTTGCCATTGTGGCAGCCCAAGACCCCCGGTATGCTGTGCCTCGAGAGTTGGAAGACTTGGTTCTTAAAACAAGATATGTATTAAACACCTTTAAGAACTGGCAGTTAGAGAAGGGTGTCTTCAAAAATCCCTACCCCGAAAACCAGATAGAACAGATAGACACCATGATAGAGGAGCTCTCCACACAACTTAAAGCTCTTACCCAAAAGAAAGCGAAAGAAATCAGAAGGGAAAAGATATCTTTTCTTGAGGAGTATCGCCGGGACTTACAGCAGTTGAAATACATGACACACTTGCCAGTAGTTCGTGCCGTAATGGAATCAAAGACAGACAAACTATTAAGAATGAAAAACATTGAGAAAGTAAAGGCTTTTAGGAAAAAGCAGAGAACTTTCAGGACGAACATGACTTCTAAATACAGGCAGAGGGTGGGGGAATTAGCACCCCTGAAAAGGAGAATGGCAGAGTATGACAAGTTGAATACCTCTTTAAACAGGGCTTTAAGTCAGGGGTTTAGTCAGGAAGCAAACGCTATTCAAAGAGAAATCGACAGACTCAAGTCCACCCCAGTAGAGGTTCCGACTCTTGGTTGGTGGCTCCAACAGGAGTATAACGGACAGCCGATACTTACTTACGAAGATATTCAATGGGAAGAAGTGTTAATGGAATACGGGGGGCGTGCCATATATAAGCTGGGCTTTAGACATTTGATTAATTACCTGAGAGAAAGGAAGCTTATTATCAGTGAGTCCGAGATGAGCTCCGAGGACAGGTATGCAAACAAAACCCTTAATGACAACAAATGGCAACAGTTGGCAAGCATTACAAACAACTCCCCTTACAGGGTTGGCGAGGTCAAGGGTCTATATGTTCACGAATACGCCAAAAAATTCCTGGACGAATTGTTTTACGAACTCCACCCCAGCAGGAGCGGCTACCTTGGTGGTTTAGTAGACAAGGTTGCTACCCTCTATAAAATGGGGCAGTTTTTATCACCGTGGATTATAGCGTGGTATAACTGGCAACAACACTTGGCGGCGGGGTTATCACAAGACCCCCGATATTACAGAAACTTCCCGGGAGCATTAAGAACTCTATTAAACTGGGGTTCAGACAATAAGGTGTGGGATAGGGCTTTACGAGTAAGTATAAAGAGGGGTGTTTTCTCTAAACCTCCCGTGGCAGAACACATAGAACTTACTGACGCAAAGAAAAATGTTATTCGTTCACTGAAAAATGACAAGGGGGTTATAAGTAGAACAAACAAACTTGTAAACAGATATTTGCATTTTGATTTGGCACCGAAAGACTTCGTAACTACCATTGCATGGATTCATTACATACAGGCGAACCTAACTTTCGGGACGGTTGACCCTGTGATGAGACTGACTGCCTTTAAGACGGCGTTGGACCAAGGGTTTTCAGAGGACACGGCGGCAGAAATGGTTACTAATTTCTCAGGGGCTTACGGAAACATCTCGTCCAAATTTAGGAAGTGGGGACATAAACTACTGTGGGTTTTCATGCTTAAACCTTTGATGATACGACAGGGTTCCAGGGTTTTAGTCGATGTGCTGGACGGAGTCTTGGGCTCGGCAACTGGCGGAGCCTTTGGGTTTGGCAAGAGGTGGCAAAATGTCCCGCCTGACATAAGGAAACGCAGGATATGGCACTTGATTATGATTGCCATGAACTTGTTTGGGGTTCACAACCACCAAATCGTAAGGTTTTTATTCAGGGACGAGGACAAATGGGAGATAGATACAGAAGTTTACGGGTATAGTTATGAAGTCCGTAGCAAAAAATTTCCGGGGGTGTCCCTGACTGTGCGAACATTGACACCGTGGAACCACCCCCTACGCTGGGCTTTGTGGATGAAGAGACCTCAGGTCGTGATGAAGGGTCGTTGGAGAAGAAAGATAGAGAGCCTGCTAAGAAACGAGGTTAATCCTTTCTATCCCGCACTGTTTGATATATTAAATAACGCTAAACATGGGACTGGGTCTGCGATAATGACACACTCCGCTCCACCAACTGCCTCCGCAGAGAAGAAAAGGGAAGCAGCAACTAAGAATTTCTTGCAAGCTTTTCGTTGGCTCCTGACTAATCAAACAAAAATAGTGCAAGAGCTGACTCCTGCATACTATCTGGATATGTCGCCGTCAAGATATGAGTTGCAAGACCAGACAATTAAACGGGCTCTTAATAAGTTTGAAGAAATAATGATTGCCCTTCAGGGGTATAGTTTTATAACGCCTGACTATGCAGGCATGGCTCAAAGTATGTATTCGGCGGCATATAATGAGGTTAATAGAGAGATACTCCGACAGAGAGATAAACTTTACGACGCCCGCAAACCCGAGGAAAGTGTTAGGAACTTCAATGAGTTGAGCCAGAACTTGTGGAACCTAATGGGGGTGTATCACGAACAAATATACGACTGGACAAAAGGTGTCGTTCAGAAACCTATGATAGGAGACCCACCGCGGGTAGATAATGTTGAGCAACTGCGGTCGGACAGACGGTTGAGGGATTTAATGGATTCATATAAACAGATAAACCCCCTTTACCCTTGGGAAGAAGAAGAAGGTATAAAGACGAGGGAAGAAAGAGAAGTTAAAAGAGAACAAATCAGGAGAATGTTAGAGAAGGAGGGTTTCTAATGAGGAAGTTAATTAAAAATGAAATCAAATACCTTGGCAAGATTGGCAAGGTGATTAGCTGGGAGAGGTATTTAACCTATCAACTTTATTTTTGGTTGTGGACTCTAATGGAAAAGTTTTCCGGACAGATATATAAATACTCTAAAGCTTTGAGGGTTTATTACTACCATAAGAGGAGTAAATACTATATTTACAGAATAGAAAACGAGGGTAAAGATTAATGTTTACCGTCAAAAGGATAACGGAGTATGACGGGGTAGTATTCGGGGCTTTGCTGGACGAGGACGAGCTTTTATGTTTAACTCTTGAGGAAAAAAAGAAAGAGATACCGAAGGGAGAATACAAACTGTATTACACAATGTTTTTCAGGGGCGGGTATCACACTTTTGGCTTACAAGATGTGCTTGATAGAACAGGTATTCTTATTCATATTGGAAACACGATAGCCGACACCACGGGTTGTATAATATTGGGTATGAAACCTTATAAGTTCGGAAGTGATAGAGGTTTGGCAGAGTCGAAAGTAGCGTTCAAAAGGTTTATGGGGAGAGCTAAAAGAAAAGAAACGGAAGAGTTATACATAAAAATAGAGGACTGTATAGAGAGGGTGGAGGAAGAAGAGAAGAAAGAACCAGAAACACCAGGACTCTTAACTTCTCTTCTTCGGAAAGCATTGACAATTTTTATTATGAGTCGTCGCCACCGCCAAGACTAAACATATAAAGACTTCATTTGCTTTTACTTTTTCCCTTAAACTTTCGACATCTATCATAATATCCGCACCACTTCTCACTGCACCACCAGTTTGTTGGGTCCGTTCTGAAACAGCGACCTCTTTTCATTGCGTTAGTTGTGTCTATCAAGTCCTCTTTGACAATTTTTATTTCTGTCTGTGTGGCAGGCTTTCTTGCCAAAACTTGAAAATCCTCCTTAGTTTTATATCTCAGCATGACTTCCATTCTGATTTCGGTAGTGTCTGGCTTTGCCATTTGGTATAGAATTAACTGCTGGTCTTGGTGTATTATTGAGGCAGGTCTTTTTCTGCTCCCAGTCTTAAAATCCACAAGACTTCCGTCGGTTTCCCCTAAATCTATAACACCCCGAACAGTGTATTCTCCGAAAGTCATCTCAAACTTCTGCTCTATTAAGATTGGGTCAAGCTCGAATGCTCTTTGCCTGTGGTAATATTCTAAAGCTGCGGCTCCCCTGTCCTTTGCCACGGGTTCGGGCTCCTTTTCGTCCCAGACAATCTCCCCTTCTGTGTCAACCTTCCTATCAAAACTGGCAAGAAAAGCGTCAACAACCTGTGATGACCGTAAGTTCCTACCTGTTTTTCTTTTCTCCCGCATATCTTCCTCTATCCCCTCGTGAGAGGCTCCGCCCACAATCATAGCTCCGCCAGGTGGTCTTTTCAGTCCTTTAATATACCTGTATTCCCATTGTCTCGGACATTTTCTATACATATTCATTTGTGTATAGCTGATGTGTTTCGGTTTTTCTTCACTCATTATCTTTCTCCTTCATCTGCTCTATTTCTTTCTCCAAATTTTCTAATGCTATCCTATATCCATCTTGAAATTCATCTTCTACCGTATGGTTTTTGAGTATTCTAAACTCTTTCTTTATCTTCCCCAGCACCTCATCAAGCACCGCTTTTTCTCTTTCACATACAAATTCGTATAACTTCTGATAACATTTACTTGTCGGGTATATTTCATGCTCGTCAGGATTATCAAGCATATCACTTACTATTTTCCAGCCGCCCCATTCTTTACGGTCAATCGGATTAATCTTACTCATAATTACTTTCCTCCTTTATCTGCTCCAGCAACTCTTCTAAAACTTCCTTTTAATCTTTTCGTCTTTCTCTTTTATCTCATCTCGTGTCGGTGGAGACCAAGATTTATTAGGGTTCTCTATATTTACCTTTGGATATTCTTTACTCATCTCTCCTCCTTTCATTCTAAAAGCCTCCCCTTTTTATCCGTTGTCCCACTCCACAACTCTTCCTTTCCGAATTCCTTGCTGTCAGGGCAGTCCTTGCAACTCTCGTTTTCACACCCAGCCCATTGAATCCAATCATCTGTCTCTTGAGCTATCGTTTCGTTGCGGACACCACAGAAAGGGCAGGATATGGCAATGCACTTGCCATTCTTGTCGAAATCTAAGGCGACCTCATCTCGCCGTTTCCAGTTTTTCAATTCCTGTATCTGTTCTGCGTCCCCGAACTTAAGTTTACCCCTCAGTTTTTTTGGGATTTGTTTTTTAATCACCGTAAACCTTAAACCTTTTCCGAAGTGCTCGTAATTGCATATCGTTAAACCTACACTCGTTTTTTAACCTAAATATTTTGTTGTCCAACTCATCATTCTGCTGTTTTAATATAATTATCTCTCGTTCCAGTCGGTTTTTTTCCTTCTTTCTATATTTGTCCATATTTCCTCCTTATTAGACCCCTCTAAACAAGAAAACCCTCCATATTTCGCCCTTCCTGTTAGTCTATCGTCAACAGAAAAGGTAAGGGGGAGCTGGAAACAGTTAAAAACCAACCCCCCCTTTGCTTTTTCAGAATGGGATTTCTTTTTCCCCGTCTGTTTCCTCTTTTTCGTCCAACAATAACTCGATTGCCACTGCAACCTCAATCCAGTCTTCCTTTTTGAAGGAACTTGCCGTTTTTCCTTTGAATTTTTTCAGCCATTCTTTTACCTCGTTATCACTCCAGCCCAGAAGTTTCCTCATCTCTCGAACCTCTTCCAAAATTTCCTCGATTGTTTTGGATTGATATTTCTGTGCCTTCTCGTTGTTGTCCTCCCACTGTTCCTGCGGTGGGGTTTCGTCCTTGACTTCTGCCACCTCAGGCTCGGTTGCCATTGCGTTCTTCTTGTTGTGCTCATCAATTAGGTCATTCATCTGCCGAACTGCCTCTTTTGCCTGTTGCGTTGTCATTTCTGTGCATGAGGAGACACCCCAATTTTTTTTGAGCCACCGCCTATAACTCTCATCGTCTAAGTCAAGTGTTTTCTGTTTCATTTTTATTGTTGTGATATAAGACTGGTCTATTTTTTGTGCCCTCTCCTTTGCTTTATCTATTTCTTTTTTAACCTCCTCAACCTTGTCTTCGTCATCGCTCCAATGCGTGGGTCCAGACTCAGAAGATATATCTTTTTTTATTTTCTCCTCCTGTTTGGGTGCCTCGTTGATTTCCTCTTCGGTATAGATGTTTGCCAATAGGTCAGGAAAAAGGAAACGGCAAGTCTCTGCCAGTGCCCTGTTAATCAACATCTGTTTAGGATATTTCTGCCAGTTATTTTTATATAGCAGACCTGCCCGTTTTGCGTCCGCCTTACTCCACTTGGAAGTGAAAGAGTCTCCAGTGTCGAGCCGCGTCGCCTTTACCTCTGCCAAGTCGTCGTCTGATTTTATCTCAAATTTGCCAAGTCCAGTTTTCTTTACCTGCGACACCATTAATTGAGCAGACATTCCCACTCTCTGGTCTATCACAAAGAGACTCCTCAGAGAGAGCATGGGTGGGATTCCCATTTCCCTGCCAGTCAGCATTATCATCAGTGCCTGGTTTTCATTTTTTATATGGGATGGAAGAAACCCTGTCGATAGCATTCGTTTTGCTATTGTGTTCATAAGTTTCCATTCCTCCTGTTTTGGGGTGGGGTTCACGGTAGGTAGTGAGTTGTTTGTTCTCTGTGAGTTTCCGTTTGTCTCTGTCAGGTTCATCATAATTGTTCCTCCTCTGGTTTAGTATATTTTTTTCGTATTTCAGCTATTTGTTGTGGGTTGAATAGAATTTTCGGTCTCTTCCATTCGTCCGACACACAATGGGCTACTTTTTTCTCCTTTATTAACCACCGCACATACTGCCGAGACCTGCCAAGCAGTTTGCCAAGCCCCGCCATGTCAAGATACATTGTCATTTATCCTCACCTCCTTTTCTTCTTTTTTTCTCTAATTGCACTCCATATTTCAATCCCAGATAAAAAGCTATCCCTGGTTTCAGGTCTTTAATTTGAGGGTCCTCACTCATTGTTTCTATTGTTTCTATTATGTCATTAACTCTGTCAACTCTTTTCCGGGAGCTTTCGCTAACAACACTCATAATATAACACCCAACCATAACCTTTTCAGGGACCTCCAAGTCATCATCTACAATTATTTTTCCAATCGTGTCCACTAATCGGGGGAGTTGTTTTTTTTCTATCTGGTCGGTTAGGTTTTGTGTTTTTTTTTGTAGAAAATCATGCCGGGAGGGGTGAATACCGCAGATTCTTTCAATCTCTTCTCGTTTCCACTTTTCTTCTCTCATTTTTCTTCTCCTTTTTAACTGTATTTTTTTTTCTTCCTTCAACTTCTCTTGCCTAAAAAATAACATATAAAAACAGAGTTGTCAAGTCGCTCTGTTTTCTCGTGAATAAATTTCTTAGACCTACGAATAGTAATAAAGTAAAAGCCTGTTGATAACCTGTGTAAAACTTTCACGGGAGTCCTCATTTTACTCTGGGAAAAGGGTTGGATATAAGTCTGACTTAGGGTATCTGTGTCTTGCCATTTCTTGCCATTTCTTGCCATTTTCAGGGGTGTTGTTGTTTGTAAGTAAAGTCGGTCTCGCGGTTTTATATAGATATATATATATATTATATATATATCAATATAAATTTCTGTCTTGTATTTGTAAAAGTAAAGTCAGTTTTTGCCACTTATTTTAGAATAGATTTTTTTGTCTCATCTCATCAATTAGACTGTTGATTTTAATTATAAAAGTCTTTATAAATTTTTCCTTTACTTCAATTTCTCTGGAATTTAAAGTTGTCTCTATGGTCTCTTCAATCTCTTTGTCTTGTGATATTATTGGAGCTCGAATATGTTCCTCTTCTTCTCGGCTAATCGGGAGTCTTGCTAAGTCTGGTAAAAGTCTTATTACTCTTGCTGGGGTATTCGTAACCTCTTCTTTCATTGCGTGTTTTTGATGTGGCCAGATAACTCCGTCCGTGAAAAATAATACCGCTTTTTTTTCGTCTCTGTTTTCTTTGACGGCTTTAATAACAGCCGGCAAGGGTTTCGTAGAACAGCCGTTTGAGTCCACTGGTTCAATTATATCTTCAATCAAGTTTACTTCTTTTCCATTGCAACGGTGTATACCGTCCGAATAGAAAATTACTTTAATTTCTAATTGGCTTTCCATTTTTTTATAGATATCCCGCAAGTCCATTAAAAATTTGTCAATAATTGAATTTGCGTTGAATCCGTTATCGCTTTTGTTGAGTCTTGTTTTCATACTAATAGATTTGTCGGATATAATATATAATACAGTTTTAGCCTCGTGCTGTTGGGTTGTTTTAAAAATGTCTTGCGGCTTGCCAGTTAATATGTTTATTAATTTATCCTCGTCAATTTCTGTTTGACCTTTCACTTTTTTGGTGTTGGTTTTATAAATTAATTTTTCCAAGGCTCTCTTTGTTATTTCCTTTAGTTGTTCGGGTGTTGGGTATCCGTCTTCGTATATCTTTGATTTTTTCTCAATAATCGTTTGAATGTTTTCTCTTCCTATATCTGGGGCGGTAGCCTCGTCGTGGTCTGGGTCGCGGTCTGGTCTTTCCTCGGGCTTGCTGTCGCGGTCTTTTTCCTCGGGCTTGCTGTCGCGGTCTTTTTCCTCGGGCTTGCCGTCGCGGTCTTTTTCCTCGGGCTTGCCGTCGCGGTCTCTTTCCTCGGGCTTGCCGTCGCGGTCTCTTTCCTCGGGCTTGCCGTCGCGGTCTTTTTCCTCGGTGTTTTTTTTCTGTTTTTCTAAGAGCTTCTGAAGTTTTCCTATTTTTTTAGCTCTGCTTTTTTTAGATTTATCATATTTTCTAAAAGAATCTACAAGTTTATTAAGCTCGTCCTTTCCAAGCTTTGCGGGGCTGGCTTCCGGTAAAATGTCTGGTAGTTTTTCACCTATGATTTTTTCACAGTTCCTTTGAAGTAATTGAAGTCCTGTGGTTCGGACTGTGGCTTTCTGGGGGGGGGTTTCTTGGTATTTTTTTCGGTGTTTCTTTAGGTGTTTTTTATATCCTAAACTCATAAGTCTCTTATAGCCAAGAACTTCGGTTGACAATTTTCCGTCAATATATATATCTTCAATGATGTTGTTAAGCTCTTGGGTGTTTTTTTCTGTCAATCCATATTCCTGCGGTCTGTCAATGTATCTGCGGTTGCTTTTTTTTGATATGTGTCCAGACTCGTGTATTATGCCTTGCAGTAATTCGGGGTCAAGCTCTTGTCCTTTCAAGCAGTCCTTCGGAATAAATATTTTTGTTTTGCTATCAGTTCGGGGGGTGCCGTCGTCTGCTATTATTTGTATATCGTCTCGGGCTGTCAGTGCTCTGGCTGTTTTTTGGGTTGAATCTCGGTTTCCCTCAATGGTCTGAATTACTGAACCTTTAATTTTATCGTATATATTAGTTTTCATTTTATTTTTCCTCTATCGATACTTCAATTATCTGTTTGAGACTTTTAAAACTGCTATCGTCAGGGTGGTGATGTTTCCTAATTATCATTGTCCAGCTGGTCTCCCAGTCCATTCCTGCTTTTATCAGTTTGATAGCTTGCATTGCTCCTCGAAGAGATACGGGGTTCTCGGTGTTATTACTTTCAGCCCAGTTGTCCAGTGTTTTTAAAAGAGCGTGTAGCTGTTTTTTTAGTCCTGCGGGTGGATGTATCATTTTTATTTTTTCATCTAAAGACAAGGCGGGAATATCAATTTTTGGTATTCTGTCTGCTATCTCTCGGCTTTCATTGAATCGACTCGAATACTCATTTCCCTCGTTCATAGTTCCAAA
>PWOE01000156.1 GCA_003557585.1 Candidatus Nealsoniibacteriota bacterium
CTGTGGAGCAGACGACTATCTGACAAAACCATTTCAGTTTCAGGAATTTCAGGCACGTATTCAGGCCTTGTTAAGAAGAAAAAATCTGGAAATTTCTACTGAAAGCAAATTGTCCATCGACAATTTGACTGTCGATCTGAATTCGAAAGTAGTTCATCGGGGTGACCATTTGATTCAGCTGACATCGCGTGAATTTCACTTGTTGGTATTTCTTTTGAGAAACAGAGGTAAAGTACTCTCACGCATTGATATAGCCGAAAAAATTTGGGAACAATCATTTGATTCCGGTTCCAATGTGATTGATGTTTATATCAATTACCTTCGAAAGAAAGTAGATCTGGAAAATGAAAAAAAACTAATTCACACTGTTATTGGCATGGGTTATGTGATTCGTGAATGAAACGTACCTTTTAATTTATGTTTTCTTATGAAATATGAATATTCGTAACAAACTTACCATACAATTTACTCTTTTGGTCGCATTCATTTTGTTGATGTTTTGTGGGTTGATCTATTATAAATCGATGCTGCAAATTCGCACAGAATTTTATGATCTGCTGGAGGAGCGAACACTCACTACAGCGTATATTTTCCTGGAAGAAGACGGATTTCCACCGGATTTGTATGAAACTGTAAGACAACGGTACATGCGAACCCTTAACGGTGAAGTTGCCCAGCTTTTTGACATGGAAAACAACCCGGAATTTATTGAGGCATCTGATGAAGTATCCTATGATGATGAACTCATAAACCACATTCGAAATGCAGAATATCACGAATTCAAAGATGATGAACGGCAAGGAGTTGGTATTTTTTACAGGGACAACCAGGGAGATTTTGTGGTCATCGTGTCTGCAATTGATGTGATTGGAAAATCACGCTTGAATAATCTTTTTCAGACACTCCTGACCGGTTTTCTGCTATCAATTATCGTTTTATTTCTGGCTGGCCGTTTCTTTGCTACACAGGCCCTCAAACCTATTCCCAGGATTGTTAATCAGGTAAATAATATTTCCGCATCAAATCTGAACACAAGGCTCGATACGGGAGATGAAGATGATGAAATTGCGGAGCTTGCTGCCACATTTAATAAGATGCTGGATCGGTTTGAAAACACCTTCAGTATTCAGCAACGGTTTGTTGCAAATGCGTCTCATGAGTTGCGCAGTCCGCTTACCAGCATCATCGGTGAGATTGAGGTCGCGCTGAAAAAGCAGCGTTCCCACGATGAATACGAAGATGTGCTTAACTCAATCCATCAGGATGCATTGATGTTACATGAACTGATTACAGGACTTCTCAATCTTGCTGAAGCTGAATCGGAAAAAATGCATGAGGTGTTAAAGCCTGTACGGGTAGATGAGGTAGCCATTGAAGCTGGTATGCTTATAGAAAAAAAGTACCCGGGCTCAAAAATTAAGGTTAATTATCTTGCAGATAATAAAAATGGAGACCATTTTGTAATTCCTGCCAACAAACCGCTTTTGTTCAATACATTCACCAATATTATCGACAATGCGATAAAGTTCAGCCCTGAAAACCCCACTATTGAACTCTCACTTGATGCTTCCGAACACAGAATAGAATTTTCTGTCAAGGATAACGGAATTGGTATACATCAAAGTGAGATCAGTAATATTTATGATCCATTCTACAGGGCCAAAGATGCGCTTTCTTATAAGGGATATGGAATCGGATTATCACTGGTAAAACGTGTACTCTCCATTTTAAAAGGTGAAATACAGGTAAACTCTGTGCCCGGAGATGGAACAACTGTTTCAATATTCTTCAAAAAATAGTACTGAACAGTATAGGATGATTTTAATTTCGTTTTAATGTCGTGCTAATCTGAGTTTAATTTCGGTATCGTATACTGGACCTTTATATCATTAACTGTGTAAAGCCTGATTATGCCCCGACATATAAGTTTAGGTTCGTTTGCATTGAAGAATTCGTTATATGCTCTGTTTTTATTTTTCCTCTTCTTTTTGTTTCCCTTGAGGTTGCTCTCTGCAGACCTGAATAAAGAATTACGAAATAGCACACCTGATACTATTCGCCTTTCCCTCCAACAAGCTGAAACTCTTTTCCTGGAGGAAAACCTTCTGTTGATTGCAGAGAGGCTTAATGTTGATATCAAAGATGCAGAAATCCGTCAGGCTCGTTTATGGGAGAATCCTGAAATAGAAATAGAGCATCAAATTATAAACAGGGAAAGAAGCGGACCGGTTGGCTTCACAGGATCAGATAATACTGTTTTTGAAATTGAACAACTTATCACAACTGCGGGTAAACGAGGGCGTACTATACAGTTCCTTGAACTGGAAAAAAGACAAGCAGAGCATCAATTTGATTTGCTTCTTCGCGAGTTTAAACGAAGCCTCAGGGAAGAGTTTTTTCAGCTTGCCTTTCTAAATCGTATCGAGGGCCTTTATCAGGAGCAGATAGATGCTCTTGAGAGGATCTTGCACAGTTTTGAAGAACAGCAACAACAAGGGAATATTGCCAGGCTTGAAATCATTCGGATCCGCAGCCTGCTGCTTGAACTTCAACAGGAGTATAACGCTGTTCTTGGTGATCAGATTGAATCACAAAACGCATTAAAAATCTTGCTGCAGCTACAGGAAGAGGTGCCGGTTCCTGAATTGCCCGATGATTTTGAACCCATGGCATTTCAAGTTACTGGGTTGGATGTTGACGAACTTATTGAAATCGCACGCACATCACGCAGTGATCTGCTTGCAACAGAAACTGCAGCAGATGCAGCACATCAGCTGCTTAGGGTCGAACGGGCCAATGCATTTCCTGATGTAGGGATCGGCCTGGTTTACGACCAGCTTGATGGCCCTGTTGACAATTACTTTGGAATCACACTCAATGTTCAGCTGCCTCTTTGGAACAGAAACCAGGGCAACATCCGGGCTGCCAGGCATCAGATTCGGCAATCGGAATTGGTTAAAGTACAACAGCAGCAGACAATCAGGCATGAAATCGAACAATCCGTAAGGCGCTATGAGCGCGCAGTTCATTTGTTTGACATTACCGACGAAAGCTACGAGCAGGACTTTGCATCAATCATTGAATCCCTGCTGAGACAATATCAGAATGGTGATATCCGCCTAATCGAATTTATAGATTTTTATGAGTCCTTCCGTGAAAGTGTAATTCGCAATTACAATTTACGGGAAGAATTCCTGAAGGCCGCTGAAGATCTTAATTACACAGTTGGCCGGGACATTTTTGAATTCAATTTTTAACCTGATTACCTATGAATATTCTACTATCTGATAAGTCTTTGATAACAGCAGTTTTACTCTCGGTCATTCTTACCGGCTGTTCATCCGCTGATGAGCCTCAAAGTATGGGGGACAATTCTCCCTGCATTTCTGACTCGATGGTTGAAATGATGTCAATTGAAGAAGTAATGGAGCAGCCGGTCTACAATCACCTGCTACTGCCCGGCCAGATTACTGTGAACAGAGACCGTGTTTACAGGCTCTATCCTACTGCCGGGGGGATCATCTCTGATGTGAATGTGAGGGTTGGTGATCGTGTAGAAAAGGGGCAAGTTCTTGCCACGGTGCAAAGCCCGGACATTGCAGAATTCACCAGGGATAAACGATCTGCAGAAGCAGAGAAATCTATCGCTGAGCGCAACCTGAGGCTCGCTGAATCTCTGTTTGAATCGGGTGTTTATTCAGAACGGGACCTTCTGGAGGCGCAGAGTTCTTTTGAACGTGCAGAGGCAGAAGTTGAGCGGATACGTGAGCAGCAATTGGTTCTCGGCATAGAAGATGGTGAATCTGTCTACACAATCAGGGCTCCGGAAAGTGGTTTTGTGGTCGAGAGAAATATTAACCCCGGCTTAAGCCTTCGGTCAGATGATGGGCATGTATTTGAAATCTCTGATCTGAGGGATGTCTGGGTTGTAGCTAATGTTTCAGAAAGTGACATCAGGAAAGTTCAAAATGATACAGATGCTACCATTAAAACTCTCGCCTATCCAGATCAAAGTTTTACCGGCGAAATTGTGCGTTTATCAAGTACCATTGATCCGGACAGACGAACTATGGAAGCAATTATAGAATTGCCAAATCCCAATTTTCTGCTCAAACCCGGCATGTTTGCAAATATTGAAATAAATGCTGAAGTGGCTGACTCAAACCCGGCCATAGACAGCAATGCACTCATTTTTGATAACAACGAATATTTTGTGGTGGTCTTTAGTGATCCGTGTAACATGGAAGTACGCCCTGTAACCATAAGCAGCCGAACTCAGAATAAAGCTTTTATCGAGACAGGCATAGAAGCAGGAGAATCGGTTGTATCGAACAGACAATTACTCATCTACAATAAGCTGACAGCGAACCGGTAGCACAGGATCATCATATCAAATAAATTTATCTATGAATTGGATCGACAAATTAATTGAGTCTTCTGTTCGTGAACGTGTCTTTATCATCACGGCTTCCTCAATCCTTTTTTTAGCAGGTATTTATGCCTTCTTTCAATTAAATATCGAAGCATACCCTGACCCATCTCCACCTCTTGTTGAGGTGATTGCACAGAGCCCGGGATGGTCGGCCGAAGAGATGGAGCGCCAGGTTACGGTTCCGCTTGAAACCGAGCTGAACGGTATTCCGGGAATTGATGTCATCCGATCCATTTCACTCTTTGGCCTCACAAACGTTAAGGTCTATTTTGAGTGGGGAACTGATTATGATGGAGCCCGTCAGGAAGTCATAAATCGTCTTCAGATGGCAGACCTTCCTGCCGGTGTTGAGCCCGAGCTGTCACCATGGTCTGCCCTGGGTGAAATCTACCGCTATCAGCTTGTTGGCGAGGGA
>PWOE01000049.1 GCA_003557585.1 Candidatus Nealsoniibacteriota bacterium
AAGTGTATCAAGGCTTTAAGCAAGAGCTAGACAAGCGGGGCGTAGTATAGTGGTTATTATTCCGGGCTGGGGGTCCGGTGACTCCGGTTCAATTCCGGGCGCCCCGAATTTTGGTTAAAGAGTGTTATTTTTTTAGTTCTTTTGCTTTTATTCTGAGATCAATCTCTTTGTCTGTTTCATCAACTATCTCTCCAACAATCTGCTCTAGGACATCTTCTAATGTGACAACTCCTGCTGTACCTCCAAATTCATCATTTACTATAGCTAAATGATTTTTTTCTTTTTGAAAAAGAGGTATCAACTTATCTATCTTTATATCTTCAGAAACAAAAAGCGATAGATTGCTCTTTACAAACTCGCTCACTTTTCTCTTTTTCTCTCCTCTACTTAAAGCTATAAGGAGGTCTCTTTGATGACAAATACCGATAATATCATCTAAATTATTCCTATAAACTGGAAGTCGAGAGTGAGCTAATGAATAGATCTTATCTTCAATCTTCTCTAAAGTCTCGTTAGCATCAAGGGCAACAATTACCGTTCTTGGCGTCATAACATCTTTAGCACTTAGGTCGTTTAATTTGAATATCTTTTGAATCATCTCTTTCTCGTCCGCTTCAATGCTTCCTTCCATATGGCTTAAATGACTCATAATCTTTATCTCTTCTTCTGAAATAACTTTTATCTTCCTGCCAAATGGCCCCGTTATCAAATCGATAAACCAGATAAAGGGAGTAAATATCTTGGTTGCCAAAATCAAAGGTTTGGCAACTAAAAGAGAAATCGATGAGGCATACAGCTCACCGATGCTTTTGGGCAATATCTCACTAAAGATAATTATTGAAAGAGTAAATATTGCTGAAAAGAATCCCATCCAGGCACTCCCTAGAATGTCTGTAACTACTAAACCAATCATCATACTACCAAGGATGTTAAATATGTTGGTAAAGATAACAACGACAGTTATCGGTCGATGCATATTCTCTTTAATCTTAACCAAGCTACTAGCCCCTCTTTTTCCTTGCTCTTCTAAAACTCTTGCCTTGCTCAAAGAGACGCTGAAAAAAGCTGCCTCTATCATCGAGAAAAAGGCTGAACCAAGAATAACTGCCAATATTAATGTAACTAAATTACTCATCGTTATTTAATTTTAAAGGCCCTGATGGAGTTAAGAAAGATCTCTGGAAGTATGCCAGGTGGGTGCTGAAGTCCTAATCCACAGATTAGAAATCATAGTCCAACTCCCAATAAAAGCTTATACCAGATTTTTCTCAACGTCCATACAGGACCAGTTCAATCTTATCATTAAACAAATGGATAATCAAACTACAGATTAAATGCGTCAACCATTTGAGAAATTAAGGAGATTACAACAGGAGGAGCCATTAAACTATGAGAGTCAACATCGTCACCATCTTTAACAATCCATGAAGTTTCCTCTATTACAACTTCATTTTTTTCTTCATCCCATTTATAGCTATAACCGGGAGTCAACTCGTAATCATCAGCATATTCATTGGCAAGCTCTACGGGAATAGTATTCCTTAAAAGTATCTTTGGAATACCATGTAAGCTTAGCGCTTGTTTAATCAGCTTTTCATCAGTTTCTAATCTTTCTTTAATCGGCTCTATCCCCTTTTCGTCTCCCTCTTTAGCGATCATTTCAACCTCCTCGCATTCTGGATTATCACAAAGTAAAACAAAATCTCCATCCTTGTGTCTTATCTTAGATGTTGGTAGCAATCTTATATTTCTTGATGTTTTGCAAAGTGGGCAAATTCTTCGCCACTTAATTCTTTCATCTATCACATTATTGGGCACATCAATTAAGACAAAGACATCCGGGTCTTCTCTGTAGCCAATCAAGTCTCGGAAGAAGATGGAGTATGATATCTGGTCCATGTCTCTTGGAAAGCCATCAATAAAGATGACTTTCTTTTCTCTTTTAGAGACCTCTCTTTTGATTAAGGTCAAGATTAAGTCTGTGGGTAAAAGAGACTGTGTACTACGCCCTTCTAAGATATCCAAGATATCATCTACAGAAGTCCAGCCCCTATAATTATCTTTTAAAAAGGAGACTAATGCCTCTCTCTTTTCTTTGTCATTAAGCTCTTCGTCTAATCCTCTAATCATGTCACCAACTGAAAAATGCTCTATCTTATCACTGCCCATTATTTCGGCAAACATCTTGGCATAAGTGCCCTTGCCTGAATTCTTCTTGCCCATCAGATAAACAATAAAAGTATTGTTTTCTATATGCTTCTTTAGTTTATCTATATCATCACCTATCTTGGCTCTGAAATATTCTTGCCTCTCTTTTGGATCAGCTAAATTGAACTTTTTATCAACGCCATCCCTTTTGGTTTTGAAAATCGGAAAATTCACTTCTTTAAGAATCTGCTGTTATATAACTGATTTGTTAACTTCCAGCAAACCTCTCTTTATCAATTAATTTTTATTATTTTCTTTAATAACCTCTATCGCCTCCTCGGCACTATCGACCATCTTAAAAAGATCTAAGTCGCTCTCGTCTATAGCTCCCCTCTTCTGATAAACTTCTTTTTCCAACCAATCAGATAGTGTTTGCCAATACTCTTTACCAACAACAACGATAAGTACTTCGTGTGTCAATTTCTTGGTCTGTGCTAGTGTCACCATTTCAAAAAATTCATCTAAAGTTCCATAGCCCCCAGGAAAAAAGACATAGACAGAAGAAGCCATAGACATCATTACTTTTCTGGTAAAGAAGTAATAAAATTCTATTGATTTATTAACAAATTTGTTTGATCTTTGGCTTTCGGGTAATTGGATATTAATTCCGATTGAATCACCTCCTTTGTTATAAGCTCCTTTGTTGCCGGCTTCCATGATGCCCGGGCCACCACCAGTAACAACTGCATACCCTTCTTCAACTAAGAGAGAACCCATCTTTTCTGCTTCTTTATAATAGTGATTATCAGTGGTAAATCTGGTCGCCCCCCAAATTGTTGCTGATTTCTTTTTAAAGTCTGCTATAAACTCAAAGCCTTCAATGAACTCAGCCATGATTTTAAAAATCCTCCAAGGGAAACTTTTTCTGAAATCCTCTTTTATTGGAGGAAGATCTAAATCAGGAATCTGAGAAATCTCTTTTTCTTCTTTATTCATGGTTTATTCTTATTTTAATATCTCCTTCTAAGTCAGTTCTTGCAATTCTTATACCATATCTCTCAAGAAGTTCCAATGTCTCTGGATGAGGGTGACCATAGCGATTGTCTTCGCCTGCAGAGATGATGGCAAGCGACGGATCGACTAATTCGATGAAATTTTCTGAAGTTGATGTCCTGCTTCCATGATGACCAACCTTTAAAACATCTGAGTCCAGAATCATCCCTCGACAGATCAATTCTTCTCTCTTATCCTGACAGAACTTATTCATAGCTATCAACTCCTCTTCATTCTCTTTGTAAGCATCTCCCATGAAAAGAAATGACTTGTCTTTATAAACCACCCTAACGACTACCGATGATAGATTAAGATCGTTGAAATAATCACCGCTGATGTCATCAAAGGGATACAAAACATCAATAAAAAAATCATCAGCGCTTATTCTTTGCCCCAATCGAGCAATCTTTACATTGTAATCACCGGTATCAATCTCCCTCTTCCATCTAGCAGATAAAGTACTTTCGCCACTCACTCCATTCCATAAGATATTAGTGATATCGTAGCTCTCTACAAGATCCAAAAAACCTCCTAAGTGATCGGCGTGATCATGACTTAAAACAATCAAATCTATATCTTTACGATAGAAAGGAATCTCTTTAGACAATTTGTCTAACACATCTTTTCCATCCCCAGCATCAATTAAGATATAGTGGCCCAGATGAGTTTTTATCAAAGCTGAATCACCCTGTCCAACATCAAAAAAAACAACCTCGAAAGGCTGTTCTTGGTTGAGTTGATAAACTATATTCCAGGCGAAAAGATTTGCTAGGAATAAGGCGAGAAGTGCGACAAAAGCTTTACCGTTTTTAAACATCTTTCTTATCGAGTCTATTTCTTTGTGTTTTTAAAAAAATGTTAACGAAGATGACCTTCCAATTATAAAGTATTTTGCCCTTTATTAATAAAACACAAATCAAATTGCTAAGAGCCAAGATTGCTTCTCTGCATAATGTCTAGCTCAACAAGCTGCCTCGGCCTGCCATACTTCTTTTTAGATGTTTCTCTGGTAATATCAGCCATCTCTCTACTGCCTTTAACTGGGAAGGGAGCTGCTACCTTGAATGGTGATGCAATCTGATTATTAATCATCATCTTGATAATATACTGAAAATTATCTAGGTTCCCTAAGTCAAATCTTGAAAATTCCGGGGTAAATTGTTTTTCTAGGAACTCAGCATCCACTGCACCAATTCTATAAGATACCATCGTGCCAACATTACCAATAACAGCATCTTTTATCTCTTCTTTTAATTGCGGCATATGCTGATGTGCTAGAATCAAATTAAGTCTATACTTTCTCGCCTCAGAAAGAATTGTAGCAACACTGTTTGTAGTAAAATTCTGAAACTCATCAACATAGAGATAAAAGTCTTTTCTTTCGTCCTCAGAAATTCTGGCTCTTCTTAAAGCAGCTATCTGCATCTTGGAAACCAAGACCAATCCCAAGAGCGAACTATTAATCTCTCCTGTTAACCCCTTGGATAAGTTGGCCAAGAAAATCTTTTTCTCGTCCATCACCTTTTCAAGATTAAATCCTGACCTTGGTTGACCGATAATATTTCTCATCATCTCATCAGCCACAAAGCGACCAATCTTGGAAACAACATAACCCATCAAGTCTGATCTTGTCTGT
>PWOE01000082.1 GCA_003557585.1 Candidatus Nealsoniibacteriota bacterium
CTATGTCGGCTCCTTCGGTCAGTATTGGACGAGTACCGTGTCCGATAGCGAAGCGCGGTTCCTATTCTTCAGTAGCGGAGATGCCAGCATGCCCCGCCAGTCCCGGCCGAACGGCTACTCTGTGCGTTGCACTAAGGATTAACACCACTTTGACACTTTGCCTGACCGTTCCGCAGGACGGGAAGGCGCACCAAACCCGCGTAAGCGGGTCGAATTTTAGCGGTTTTTTCGCACCCATGGACCGGGAGCCGGCAATAGGCCGGCTCACCTTTGCCGGAGAAAAAAAGCCGCAGCCCGAAGGCCACGGCTCTGCATTGATGTTATAATTGCCCGTCGCCCATAAGCTCGGCTTCGGCCTGCATCTTGCGCTTCATACCCTCGATGAGCTTACGGTAATCTTGGTCGCTCAGCCGATTCTCATCGCCGTGCTGCCCGCCGCTGATGTAGCGACAGAACTCGGCCTTCTTGGCCTGCAAATCCTCGTATAGGCTCGCACCCAGAGCTTCAAATTCGCTCTGTAACGAATGATCTTTTGAATCACTACCCCCAAGCCACCGGGTAATTTCTCGGCCGGTCTGCTCGGTGATCTGGAAGATCTTGTCGGTGAACAGACCGGTCCGGTCTTTATCGGCCATGGCCTGGTGCGCCGCGTCCAGATGGAAGACGGTCGTGAACTCATACTCCACCCCGTCACGCATGACCGGGGCCAGGCCAATCTTGCGGGGGATCGACTTGCCCTTGTCGTTTTTCTCGATCACATACTCGGTCTTGGACCGTAGACAGGCGATCAGGTGCACGTTGGACTGCAGCAGGGCGTTGACGATGGCCTTGTACTGCTTGTTGGCCTCGCCCCAGTTGGTGAACGAGTTGCCCCCGCGCCTGTCCAGGGCGTCCTTGTACTCCAGGATGCCTTCCCAGAAGTGGGAGGCCGAGTCTAGGATGATGACCTCATAGCCCAGCTCCACGGCCTGACGGATCGCGGTGACGAACTTGTCGTTCGTGAAAGGCGGGTCAATGGGCGCCACATCGAAGTCGAAGTTCTCGGCGTACAGGCTGGCTGAGTTGCTCTCGGTGTCCAGCACCGCTATGCGCCCGTCGCCGGCCAGCCCTGTGGCCAGCCGAAGCGCCGAGTAGGTCTTGCCCGATCCGCTGGGACCGGTGATGGCCAGCTTGATGCGGGTGTTGTTGCGTTTGGCTTTTTCAAACATATCGTGTCTCCTTTTAGGTTATTTGATTCGCAGGTGGGTGCCGCGCTCGCCGATATAGGCAAGGCGGCCCAGCATGGTCTCCTCGGCCTGAAGCGCCTGGCGCAGCCGGTCCTTGTCGGCTTCGACGGTGACCTTGCGGAACGGCTCGGGAAGGTCCTCGGGGGTCACCCCCTCGTGCAGCTCGACAGGGAGCTTGCCGCCGTTGCGGGCCAGGGTCACGGTGAACCGGCCCGTCTCGATCTTCTGCCGACCACGCAGCTCCAGATAGGCCTTCAGGCGGTGGAAAAACCTTCTCTGCCCTGAGGCTTGCAAGAGGACTGGTACCTGAAGGAAGGATAGCCCTCATTGATACCGAAAATGAAAGCTCCAGTCTGTATTCCACGGAGTTTGATTTCGATGTATCCAGTGCGGAAGCCCCGTACACCATCGACAAGCTCATTGATCCTGTTAAATATGTGCTTGCCAACCAGTACGATGTGCTGATCATTGACAGTGCCACGCATTTCTGAAACGGGGTATTGGAATACAAAAATCAACTTGATAAGCGGGGAGGCAACTCCTTCACCAACTGGAATGATGCCAACAAGCACTATGAGCTGATGCTCAGGGCTATCCTGTTTTCCAAGATCCATGTGAATGCCTGCATGAGATCAAAGATGGAGTATGTCCTTGAGCAGAATAACAAGGGCAAACATGTGCCTCAGAAAGTAGGCATGGCTCAAATTATGCGAGATGGTGTGAAATATGAATTCACTACGGTCTTCGATCTTGATAGCAATCATCAGGCAGTTGCCAGCAAGGATAGAAATCAGCTATACCGAGACAAGATATTCGTCATTACTGAGGAAACGGGTTCAAAACTCAGGAAATGGTTGAACCTTCAGGAGAGCGAGGAGCAAAAGGCACCAGTGGCAAGTCAGCAAAGCCATAATGGTGTATGAGGTAATGGGATACGTGGGGTTAGTGCCCTGCGTATCTTGTATTTGCATTTTTTATATCAATGTACTATTCTCTTTAAGAATTATTTTTAAACATCATAAGCGTGGGGGGCATGAAAAAAATAATACTGCCAATCTCATTTATTCTTGTTTGTGCAGCATGCGCATATGGACAGGACGCTAACGAGTATAAAGAAATTGCAAGAATTAAAGGTTTAGATGGAGACTATAAGGAAGCAATTATGTACATTAATAAAGCTATAGAAATTAACCCTTATGATACTGATTTGTTTGTTTGGGGGGCAGCATTAATTGCCGTACATGAAGAAGACCACAAAGGTTCAATAAAATATATTGATAAAGCAATTGAAGTTAATCCTAAAGACGCCAATATTTATTTTCATAGAGCACGAATTAATCGCAGGTTTGAAAACTACAGTGGTGCTGCAGAGGACGCGAATAAAGCAATAGAACTTGATCCTGAGAATTTAGAATTTTATGTTTTAAGAGGATGGATGAGGTATAAAATGGGAAATATTGGTGAAGCTTGTGAGGATATGATGTTGGCAATGATCAATGATAAAAGAGCAAGGGAAATTGTGCTTGAGCATTGCATGCCAGTGCCCTTAGAGTGAAGGTAACCAATTTTATTAGTTTATTTTAATTTGTTTTTTTTGAACCCAATTTAGATTATAAAGCAGAGATTTATTTTGAATTCTTAAGAGGTGGTAAATTTTGTTTATCGTAAAAACTTATAAATCTAATGTGAGGTATGTGTATGAATAAGTATAAGAACATAAAAAAAAGCTTATTTATTTTTCTTTTCCTTTGTTTATTTAGTAGCGGTCTTTATGCACAAGAAGTATATCAAGGTAGCCTTGATCGCAATAAAATGTACATAATGTTTACAGGTGATGAGGTTGCAGCAATGCAAAATGATCATACTGGTGGCAGTATTGATTATTATGCGTATACTGCGGCTTATAGAGCTATCAGGCTCACCGGACTTGATGAGTCCATAACCGGTATAGTTGCATCAGCCCCACTATTTCTTGCTCTTCAGAATAAATATAAAAGAGATTTCAGAAATTCGGTTAATAGAACTCCAGCAGGTAATGCCTTAACATTGAGCTACACAGTTAACTTTACTCAATTAGAAGCTTGGGCTTACATTGCAAATAAAGCAGATGCGACGCGGCCAGAAGTTAAAAAAGCACGAGCTGGCTTGGAAAAATTAAAGAGTGTAAAAGAAGTATATGATTTAGTAGAATCGCTCGCGAACGCCATACTTGATTAGAAAAAAATAGGAGAGAAACAATGAGACATTCCAAGATTTGTATACTTACTGTGACGATTTTTTTTCTTGCGCTTAATATCAATCATGCTGAAGCAAGTAGAAATACTTGCAGTGTTCCAACTCAATCTGGTAATAGAACTGTTAATTATGCAGAGTATTACGTGCAACTACATGAGTTCTATGCAAACTATCAAAATCTCGCAAGAGAAAGAGGCTCTTTTGCTGAATTAGGAAGGAACATTCAAATGGAAGCGGCAAAACATTGGATTAAATCTTGTCCTGATTTTTACAAAAATATCGTTAATGACATCATGCCTCATGAAGCCGGGGGTACAGGTAGTAATATTGGAGATGCTGCACTGCATATATTTGGCGAGGCAGCTAGACCCTCTCAAATGAGGCGAATAAGAGATCAACATCCCCAGTTTAAACGTTGGTTGAATAGGGCTAATAGAAGATAAATCGTCTATACTTTTAAGGACGTTTTAATGTTTTAGTCTTCCAATTCTTTAGCGATAAAAAGATTGGACTATTTTACATGGTAAATATCTGATTATGATAGTAAGTGTGTAAAACATTTACTTCCATTTTATTGGGTATATTATTTAAGCGACTAGTCAATGACACACAAAAATAAAACGATAATAGTTGAGGAGTTGCTATGGATGACAATTTGATAAATGATAAAAAACCTATCAATAATGAAAGATATCTTATAAAATACATAGCATCCGCAAAAGCATCAGTTGCTCGCTTTTTATTTATCATAGCAATATTAGGTTATAGTTTTGGTTATAGTTTTGCATATAAAGGAGTCGATTATAACATTGACTCTATGTTTTATATGCAACAGTATAGTCAGCTATACAATCTTGATACATATCAAGAATATTCGTTCAGTGCAAAAATGCTAAGTTTAAAAAGCAACCTGCCTTATTTTTATAAGGTCAGTACCTTGAGTTTTAACAAGCCATACATGAAAAACATCAATTATCATATTGATCACGAAACTGTATTTCATCATAATGATTTTCTTACAATTGAACATGCTTTGAGTATCAATCAATTTCAATTACAAAATACTTTTCCGTCATATCATATAAATACAAATGGATTAGACCGAGAATGCTACGGAAGAGCAGTCTTAGCAGGCTTGGTATTTGCAGCTGGGTGGGTTGTTTATACTCAAATAATTAATGAAGATCAGTTATGGTATACGTTATCGGGTGCAGGCTTCATGGTTGGTATTGGATTAGTAGGTGGTCTTAGTAAATGCCGCTGAAAACCAGATAATGATATTTCCATAGCTCTAACTGCATTTGGTTATTCCGGTCCAAACTGACCCCCCATTCCGGGGGAAGCTGACCCCCTGTTCCGGAGCA
>PWOE01000116.1 GCA_003557585.1 Candidatus Nealsoniibacteriota bacterium
CAGATATCTGTGTCTATTATGATGAAGACGACCATCATTTATGGCCTTCGGTTGCGGTTAATGATGGGGGAACCATCTTTGTTGTATGGAGTGCTCCCATGATGTCGGAGACCTTCCCGACCATTTGGTTCAGCAAGTCAACAGATGGCGGAGAAACGTTTGATGAGCCCCTTGAGTTGTCGTCGGGCGCTCCTGCCGAAGTTTTTCACAGCCTTGCCACGTTTGGCAACGATGTGTATGTTTTTACAACCGCCATTACCCCTGCTGATGGTGACATGCTGGTCGATTACTATTTTTTTCGTTCTGTGGATGGTGGTGAAAGCTTTTTGACTGCAATACAGGTGAACGATGAGCCCGGTGTTGAACAGGTTTCGATTGATAACAATACCAGTATGGCTGTTGATCTGAACGGAAACATATACCTTTCCTGGAATGATGGCCGTCGTGCCGGTGGCAACGGCGACATATACTTTGCCAAATCAACCGACGGCGGCCAGACATTCGGCAGCAATGTACGGGTAAATGCAGAAGGATCTGCCATCGAGAACTTCGAAATCTGGCAGCCAGCAGTGGCTGCTGATGGCAGTGGCAACGTTTACGTGGCTTTTTCGGTGGAAAATACGGATAATAATATTGATGAGGCATATTTCGCCCGATCCGCAGACGGGGGTGCATCTTTCCAGCCTGAAATTATAATTGAAGGTTTTTTGAGTCACGTGGATTATTTTGACCTGATGGCTGCACCCAACGGCACCCTTGCCATAGGCCTGAATGCCTATTATAACCCAGAGGGCTGGGGCACATGGTTAATCACCTATGATCCCGATAATGATACTTTTTCTGTCCCACTTGCCTTAAGCGATGTTTTTAATTTTTCCCACCGTGGCGTGCAGCTATATTATGATGATGAAGGCATAGCGTATGCAACCTGGATTGACCAGCGGTTTAACGATGAAAGGAAACTCTTTTTTGCCCGTACAGCCGATTTTACAAGTGCCGTGGTTAATCCCGACCAGTTCGAATTTGAGGATATGTATGATTGGTTTATAACAATATTTCTTGATGAAATTGAAACGACAATTACCTGGAATGATGCGTCAAGTGTTGAAAATGTTTATATGGTCATTGATATTGTTGTAAATGGAGTGCTGGAACAAGAGGTGATTGATCTTGATTTTTATATTGAGGATGATGATGGCGAAACTGCACAGCTGTTTATGTATTTATCTTCAGATAAAAACCATATTGACCTGAAAAACGATAATAGTTTTACCATAAATGGATATGTTGAATTTGATGCAGGAGCAAATGCGCCATTTTATTTTATCCTCCTTAGCCATCCGCCTATGGCTGAAGTTTGGGTATACGATAATGCCACAGGAGATGGCCTTCATGAGGCCACCGTTTATGTGCAGGAGTTGGACGAAACCTTCATTACCTATTATGGCGAAGTATGGATAGAGTTTCCGGAAACTGGTGATTATCACCTCACAGTAATGGCCGAAGGATTTAATCCGGTTGAAGACTACCTTATCACCATTGTGCCAGATGTTTTTGATCACCTCTTTGATATCGGTATGATGACGGATGATACCCCTCCCGATTGCGATCCTTTTGTGCTTCCTGTTTTTGAAAACTTCAGTGATGTTGATTTTCCTGACCTGCCCGAATGCTGGTATGATAACGTAAGTCTGGGTGGAGCAGTATTTACGGTTTCAAACCCCCACCATTCGCCTCCGGCATCAGTGATCTTGCTGAAAGGACCTGAAGATGAACCCTACTTAATTTCCCCACCCCTGGATGCCAACATGTCGGCTGTTCATTTAAGCTTCCACGCGCGGACAACGTTTCTCGCATATGGAACGCCAACACTCGAAATAGGCACCATGGGAGATCCAAATAATACAGCTACTTTTAATTATATTGCCCATGTTGTCGTGCCACAGGGCCCTTACGAGGAATATTCAGTGTTTTTTGAAGGATACGACGGTGATCACCAGCATATTGCCTTCCGCCTGAGTGACAACTTCGGAGACCAGGATATTGACATCAGCATTGATGATATTCTGATTATTGAGAACCTGTTTGTCCTGGATCTGGTTGCCCAGCCTGCTGAAGGTGGTACCGTATCAGGCAGTGGAGTTTATACCCCCGGAGAACAGGTGACTGTGTCTGCATCAGCCAATCCGGGCTTCGAATTCCAAAATTGGAGAAAAGATGGAATAGTTATTGAAACCGTGCCGGTGTTTCAATACACAATGCCCCCTTACGACCATACGCTGGTAGCACATTTTATTCCTGAAGATACACCCCTCTATGATGTGACACTCAATGTCAACAATCCGGACTATGGCTTTGTGACAGGAGAGGGTAGTTTTGCTGAAGGTGAAACCGTTACCGTTGAAGCCTTCCCGTTTTCAGGCTACGTTTTTGATTACTGGTCAGACGGAGATGACCTGTTTGAACCCGCCAATCCTTATACTTTTTCAATGCCGGCAGCGTCTGTTAGTCTGACAGGCCACTTCCGCGAAGCGGTCAGTGCAACCATTAACCCGGACACATGGGTTTTTGAAGACTTTGACGACATTGAAGATGGCATCGTAACCACCATTATCTGGAATGATGCACAACAGGTTACAAGGGTGTACGTTTTGGTGGAAGACTTCGAAGCAGATTTTTACTACGTAGTTGATGATATTGATGGAATAACGGCACAACTTACCATGTATCCGCCGGCAAAGTCCATGTCTAAGGAGTCATTGTTTATCCACGGCTTTGTGGAATTTGATGTTGGTGATCCTTCCCCTATTACTTTCGAATTTACCGATCCTACCTTTTATGCTGAAGTGCGTATCAGGGAAGACCTTTATGGTGTAGGTATTCCCAACGCTGAAGTATATGTCCAGGAACTTGATATGACTATGTATGCTGACCAGGATGGATATGTCGAATTCAGGGTGCCGGCGGGAATCTATAGC
Organism: Candidatus Nealsoniibacteriota bacterium; assembly: GCA_003557585.1. Taxonomy (GTDB): domain Bacteria; phylum Patescibacteriota; class Minisyncoccia; order Minisyncoccales; family CSSED10-335; genus CSSED10-335. The sequence goes on from PWOE01000116.1 coordinate 2,979, forward strand.
CTGGATGTTTCAGCCTATGGTTTTGAGCCTCTGACCAACCAGGAGATTGAAGTGGGTTTTGACGAGGATTATTTCCAGTTTTATATGACCAGACTCGAAGGTATGTTCCTTGAAGTTCTTTCTTCGAATCCCGCTCACGAAGAAACCAATGTATCTGTGTTGGCTGATATTATCATTGAGTTTGACCGGCCAATCCAGGAAGGTATCTTTGGTAGTGGTTTCTGGGCCATCGATTTCAGCGATGAACACGGCCAATTTCTCGGCTTTAATGAAGTTTACATATCCGATGGAAATATTCTAATCATTGATCTGCATAATCCGTTGCAGTACAACACAACCTATTTTCTGGATATTCCATTTTACGCTGTTGCTGATGTTAACAGTCCGGTGATCTTCCTCGAAGAGGACTACCTTCTTCAGTTTACAACCGTGGATCCCTATAACGATGCAAGCTTATCAGACCTGAAAATTAATGGCGAAACGGTTGAGGGCTTTAGTCCGGGTATTTTTGAATACCACGTTGAATTGCCGTATAATACCGTTGATCCTCCTGTGGTTGAAGCAACAGCCTACAATCCTGCTGCAAATGTTGATGTTGATCAGGCTTCCTCACTTCCCGGCATTGCCAGCGTTCTCGTAACCGCCGAAGATGGCGTCACACAATTGACTTACACAATCGATTTTTCTGTTGCGGAGACATCGGTTAAGGAGGTCATCAGCCAAGCCGGACTGTTTCCAAATCCTGCCATCGATGTGATTACAATTGAGTCAGAAGCCTTGATGCACAGGATATTGATTTATGACCTCGTTGGAAATTTGGTTATGGATATTCCTGCAAGCGAAAAGACCCGGGAGGTGAATGTAAGGCAGCTTATGCCCGGTTTGTACTTTGTAAGGCTATTCTCCGATGCAGGGACAGTAACCTTAAAGGTTCAGATAGTACGTTAATCCGGTTTCACTGAATTGGGTGTTTTCTGATCCTGTAAGCAGGCCATTTATAAAGTGTGGCTTTGTGTTTGGACGGATATATTAATTCTCAGAAACCAGGCAGCTTCTGACCTTCTCCAGATCGTCTGGGTTTTCGGCCAATACCAGCAATTTGTCATTGGCTTGTAGAACAGTTGCACCACTTGGAGATATATATTTCCCATTTCGATTTATGATTGTAACAAGTGAGGTTGGTGGGAAGTGTAAGTCCACGATTTTTTTGTTAACCGCATAACAGTCTGGGCCAACAACTATCTCTTTCATCAGGTTTCTCGGATAATCGGATATGAATTTCTCCACTTCAGAAACAGGTTTTACCCTTTCAGGCAATGCAACGTGCAACCATCTTGCAATTACGGAAAGTGTGGTGCCCTGGATGAGCAGGGAGGTTACAGAAATAAAGAAAACGATGTTAAATATCATGCTCGCCTTGTCGATGCCCGCCAGCAGGGGATAGGTGGCAAATACGATGGGTACCGCGCCCCTGAGTCCAACCCAGGAAACATAAACCCGCTTCCTGAACTTCATTTTGAAGAATATCAGACTTAGCAGTACGCTTGCCGGACGTGCAATCAGAATCAGGAATACTGAGATTAGCAACCCCACACCGATAAAGGGAACTACATCAGAGGGATATACGAGCAGGCCGAGGGTTAAGAACAGTACGATCTGCATCAGCCACGCCAACCCGTCGTACATCCTCATTATGGCTTTTTTGGAGATCAAATCCTGATTGCCGAGATATACGGCACTGATATAAATTGCAAGGAATCCGTTGCCACCCACAAAGTCGGTAAACGAAAAGGTGATGAACATCAGCGAAATGGACAAAACAGGGTACAACCCTTCAAATCCCA
>PWOE01000027.1 GCA_003557585.1 Candidatus Nealsoniibacteriota bacterium
AATTATTAACCAATTATTAACCAATTATTAACCAATTATAAAATAAAATGTTATATCCAAGAAAAAATCCATTGAAGAAATCCAAGGGCGACAAAGTTGTAGAAGAATGTAAGAAAATTATTGCACAAGGTGATACCCCTAATTTATACAGACTACAAGTAAATGCAGGATACAGTCCTTTTTCTGCAAGAAGTTATGCCGTTTACAACACAGTAGCGTGGAGAAAATCAGGACTAAGTAAACCAGGGAAAAGTGGGAATCCTTTTCAAAAGCCAATTAAAAAATAATTAAAAGATTAATTAAAAAAAATATGGAAGAACAAAGAGAAGAACAAAAAAACGAAGTTGTTAATGAAGTTGTTAATGCGAGAAGTTGTATTAAAAACCCCCAGCATATAGACCACGAACAAAGAGCCGAGAACGCCAGAGAAAAAATTAAAGAGCATAACCAGAGAATAGAAGAAAAAGTAAACCTGGATAAATTAATGTCAGAAGATATTTCAAACCGTTTTAATAAAATGATAGAAGATGTTCTATCAGGAAAAGAAGTTAATTATAAAACGGCAGATACAAAAGACGTTGATGAAAATTCCCTTGTTTACAAAGCCATTAAATCGGGTGAATTAAAACTACACCACGCCAGAAGAACAAGACAATGCGAATTAGACGCACAAGAACGAATGGACAACCAATGGCGAGGACAAGCATACAATAGACGCCCAATGAGAATATAACCCCTTTATATTTTCCATTCTAAGCGATTTAAACTCCCCTACCCTACTGGAAGGATATAGGGACAGGACATCTTTTTACCCTGTCCCCTATTCCTTTACTTTCTTTTGCAGGGTGTTATAATTCTTTTAATGGAAAACAACGAATACAATTTAAGAACGAATGACGTTAAAAAGATTTTAGGTAGAAGTTCTAAAAGCGTCCAGAGATACGTTCAAAAAGGATTACTGAATCCCCTACGTCTTAGCAATAAACAAAATAATATGGAGTATCGTTTTTCATTACGGGACGTTTTAGAATGCCAAACAAAAATAGGTGAAAAAGATACAGGACAGGGTGGACAAAATAATGCAGACATACCGACAGGACAACCCCCTGGACAACCCCAGGACAAGGGGACAAAAGAAGAAACAGAAACTGAAACAGAAAAACCAGAAGAAGAAAATGAATCTAAAACAAAAGAAGAACAGGGGAGTGGACATAGGGACAGGACAGGACAGGGTGGGGGGGTGGACACTGAAAAAGAACTTTTGAAAGAATGGAACAAACACCTAAAAGAAGAATTAAACAAGCGTGACGAAATGTTAAAAGTTAAAGACAGGCAGTTGGAAGAATCAAACCAGGAAAAAAGATATATTTTAAATAAGTTAATGTTAAAAGAAGGGGATAGTTCAAACTATACAGAAGTAGAAAATCCAAACTATACAGACGTAGAAGAACAAGAAGAACAAGAAGAAAATATCTCTTACAAAGAACCCGAAACAGAAGAACAAGAAGGGGTAGAAGAACAAGAACTAAAAGAAGAACCAGAACTAAAAGAAGAACCAGAGCCGAAGAAAGAACAAGAACTAAAAGAAGAAGGGGATTCTGGGAAAGAACCAAAGAAAGGATTCTGGAAAAGAATCTTTAAATAGCCCAGTGAACCTATTTCCCACCCAATGGACATTCTCTTATAAAGCATAGTTTTTAAATAACTTCTAATAACTAAAATAGGCTTATTACAAGCATTAAAACTCTTTTAGGGTTAATGCCTTATATATACTTATAAAAGGCTTTAAATATAAAAAAACGCCATTATAAGGCGTCCTCAAAACATTTTTATAGACTCTCTACTTCCAATCTATTTTGTCTTCACTGTCTGCAAACTCTAACCAAGTACCACCATCTGGGGGAATGCACCAGGTTTTACCCTGGGCTTGTCTAATTTCCATTCCATTATAATAACCCTTTTTTTTAGAAGAGTTCTTCTTTTTTACTATATCTTTATTATTACTATCTTTTTTACTAAGGGTATAGGGGTTATCCGTCGTCGGGTTTTCTGACGACGGGTTATCCGACGAAGGAAAAGAATACAAAATATAATCATAGCCAGACCATTTTCCTTTATCGTCTTTTGTAGGAATTCTTTTTAGATAGCCCACTTTTTCCAATTCCTGTAATCCACTACGAACTGCTTCTAATCCGTCTTTTGATTGCTTAGAAATTCTTTCAATACTAAAAGACCAACCCGAGGGCTTAGCATTTAAATACGTGTATAAACCCTTCGCTTTAAAAGAAAGTTTATCAAGGTTTAGTAAGTCGTTAGGTGCTACCCCAAACTTAGTTTGAAATGTTAATTTACCCATTGAAGGATTATAAAAGATACAAAAAATAAAGCAAGGAAAAAAGGAACTAACAATGTGAACCCTAAAACAACCTTATTTTTAAAATAGGGAAGTCAAGTATAATTTATTTAATTTCTATCTTATTTTCCTTTCTGTTCTTTAAATAGTCAAGAATTTAAGTTTGGCAAAGAAAATAAGGTATGATATTATGACTACGTCGAACGACACGCCAAACAAGGCGTGTTTTTTGTTTTAAATAAAACATTTTAAAAAAATAAATATCCGTCCTTTTTAGGTGGTGGCTACTGGGATATACAATGCCATTTGTTCAGTGGCCATTACCTAAAAGGGACAAACATATGGCAAACAATAATAAAGGCAAAATTTACTACACCCAGATTCCAAATTTTTTAAAATTAGAAAATGAATTATCGGCGTATGATATTGGAATTTACTTTTATTTGAAATCTTTCCTAATAGGGGATTCGGGAACCGTTTACCCTGGAAAGAAAAGAATGAAAATAGAAACAAAGTCGAGCAATGAAAGCATAAATAAATCTATTAAAGTATTAGAAAAAAAAGGACTGATAAGAAGGGGACGTAAAAGAATATTCCAAAAAAAAGGTGGGACGCAATGGAGAATAACTTATGAAATTCTGGACGTGTGGAAAGAAAATAAAGAACAAGTAGAAAAATACAATAATGTCATAGGGGATTCTAATCAAGAACACCCAAGACAAGGGGATTATGATTATTAAATTAAATATGCGAAGTATAAAAGCAAGATTTAAAAAAATAGAAAAAGAGAATCCTTATTATTCTTCTTTAAGTTGCTTTGCCAAAGCAGTTTCCGATCAAAATTTCACACGTTCGGCAATAGCAAAAAATTTCACTGAATTAGTGGACAAAGAAGATTTTGACGCAGAAGAAAAGAAGAACATTATAGTACACCTTTCACACCTTTAAAAAAGACGCTGAGGAACCCTTGTTTCGGGGGTAAATTCGCCGTATAAGGGCTTTAAAATCCATTTAGGTAGTTTCACCCATTACAGGTAAAAAGTTTTTTTAGAGAAGGAATTACCACGATTAAAAAATAGTTATTAATAGCCCTTTTAAAATAGCACTTTAAACAAAATATCATAATGTTAATGACGTTTACACCCAGGTATGCATAAAAACAGTTTCAGGTATGCATAAAAACAGTTTCAGGTATGCATATTTATACCGTGTAAGAAAGAACCATATAAGAAATAACCATATAAGAAATATATTTACAACTATTCGTAAAAACGAACAGTTGTGAGAATCTTATTAAATTATAACACCACCATATGCTTAGTAAAAAAAGAATTTAGTTTTATTACTTCTTACCAGGCTTATAGAATTAAACCATAGTATTACTTGTAATACGTTCCTGGAAAATACTTACTAAGTAAAAAGCATTAAACAATAACATCACCACGTGCTTAGTAAAAAAAGAAGAACTTAGTTCCTGGGACTTAAATTCCTTTTACCAGGCAAAGAGATAGTAAACAAGTAGCAAGTAAATTAATGATTATATTGTAAAAAATAATCCCTTAGAATCCAGAAAAGGGCTTGTCAAGAGCAAAAACGGGGTAAAAATGTGGTATAATAAATTTTTTTTAAGGGGAAATTCTCTAAAATAATGATTATACTTCGCATAATAATTGTTATACGAACAATGGAAAAAGAGTAAAAACATTACAATATGAATGAATACGGGGGGGGTATTGCCCGAGTTCCAAAAAGACGCCCCCTTATAATATATGATACCACCCAGACGCCTTTCTAACGAACAAAACCCTACTATAACCACGAACAAGTAAGGAACGTTTCTTACAGGGGGGGGTTAGTCCCTGGCACACACAAAACAAAATAATTAAAAGTAATTAAAAAATTATGAAACCAGAATTTAGAAAAGAAGATAAAGAAAAAAATCAAAAGAAAACATTCGATGATTCTTTAAAAGATAATCGGGTTAATTCGATAATCCAAGAAGTCATTGAAATCACAGGGCAAGGAAAAAGACCGAACATTCTAAACCTACAACAAAAGTATGGCTACTCCCCTACTTCGGCACGTTCATATGCAGTTAAAAGAACCAAGGCGTGGCAAAAGTTTATAAAATCTGTTCCACGTGAAGATGCCGTGGAAATACTTACTGGTATTATGAAAGAAGGAAAGAAAGACTCCGATCGAATTAAATCAGCAGTAGAGATTTTAAAACTTACAGGTTCTTACCCAGAAAAAAATTCCTTTGAAAGAAAAATATCTTTTGAACAAAAAATGGATGATTTAAAAGATTAATTATAAACCAATTATTAACCAATTATTAACCAATTATTAACCAATTATAAAATAAAATGTTATATCCAAGAAAAAATCCATTGAAGAAATCCAAGGGCGACAAAGTTGTAGAAGAATGTAAGAAAATTAT
>PWOE01000139.1 GCA_003557585.1 Candidatus Nealsoniibacteriota bacterium
AGATGAAAGGATAACCAGAGTTGGCAGCTTCTTGAGAAAGAGTCGCTTAGATGAATTGCCTCAACTCTTTGCCGTCATCAAGGGAGAGATCTCTTTGATTGGTCCTCGACCGGATATTATCGGTCTAGGAGAAAAGCTTGAAAAAGAGATAAGATATTATAAGGCAAGAAATATTGTCAAGCCGGGTCTGTCGGGTTGGGCTCAGATAAAACAGGACTTACCACCTCAATCGATAGAAGAGACCAAGGAGAGGTTGATGCATGATCTTTATTACATCAAGAACAGATCACTTCTTCTTGATTTAAAGATTATCTTAAGAACACTACAAATTCTTCTTTCAAGAAGTGGCGTCTAGAAGAAAAACAATTTTTATATTATAATTTAGATATGGAAGAAAAACCTTTAAAAATTATAGTCTCGGAGTTACTTGAGAAAAAGGGTCAAGTTAAGGGCGACAAATTAGTTGCTCAATTTGACTATATAAAAGAGAAAGAAGGCGAGGGTGGAGTAGAGTTAGTTGAGGAAAAATTAGCTCTTTTCAATCACGTAATCAATTCAAGAGATATAGATTTAAACTCTTGGTATCCGATAGGATTAATTCCCTCTATCGCAACTATTTTAAGGGCAGAGCTCTATTGGGAAGATTCAGATATAATCAACTTAGGTAGAGCAGTTTCAAAGCCAACGATTGTTGAAGAGGTCTTTATGGTTAGATATTTCAGCAAATTAGAGAAGTCTTTTAATGATTTGCCCAATATCTGGAACGAATCTTTCAGCGTTGGCACAGTGGAGCTTGGTGATTTCAGTAAACAAGACAAAGAGGGCTTCGTTAGATTCAGCAATCTAGATATTCATCCAGACTTCTGTCGCTTCGTTGAAGGATTTATCTTGGGCGTCTTGGCTCACGGATTTAACTCAAGCCTCTTAGTGGAGGAGACAAGATGCTCCTACAAAGGAGCAGCTTTTGATGAATTTAAAATTAATTGGTAATTGAAAATAATATGACGCAAGAGAGAAGAAAGATTAAAAAAGTTATTATCCCAGCAGCGGGTTACGGGACTCGTTTTTTACCAGTAACCAAATCAATTCCCAAAGAGATGTTGCCAATTGTTGATAGGCCAGTTATTCAGCATGTCGTTGATGAGGCAGTCCTCTCTGGCATAGAAGATGTAATTATCGTCACTAGTTGGCAAAAAAAGACAGTTGAGGACTATTTTGACTATTCTTTTGAATTAGAAGAAGCATTAAGCAAGAGCAAAAAAAACAAAGAATTAGCCGAGGTAAGGAAGATTGCTGGTATGGCTAACTTCTTTTATATCCGCCAAAAAGGACCATATGGTAATGGCACACCAGTCTTGTGTGCTAGGCCACTGATAGGTGAAGATGAATTTTTTGCTGTTATGTGGGGAGATGAATTCATCCATTCCGATCCGCCTAGATTGAAACAGATGATTGATGTTTATAACAAAACTGGCGGAGGAGTTATCTCGGCAGTTAGAGTTAAGCCAGAAGAGGTTAGCAGATATGGAATCGCTTCAGTGGAAGAAGGAGATGGTAATGTTTTTAGAATTAAAGGAATTGTTGAAAAACCTTCTCCCGAAGAAGCACCATCAAATTTAGCTGCCCACGGAGCCTATATCTTACCAGGCAAGATATTTAGCAAGCTAGAAAAGTTGGAGCCGGGCAAAGCCGGTGAAATTTGGCTAGTCGATGCGATAGTTAAATTAATAGATGAAGGCTTTCCAATTTATGCCTGTGAGATTGAGAATGGCAAGTATTATGATACTGGCAACAAGATTGAATATCTTAAAGCCAATATCGAATTTGCTTTAAAGAGAGAGGGGATTGCTGAAGAGATGAAGAGATATATTAAAGAAAAGAGCAAAGAATTAGATGCCTAATCATTTAAAAGAGACCATAAACAAGCTTAAAGAGAGGGGAGGCAATATCAAGGGCGAAGCCCTTCTTTCCGACATCGAAGCTTTAACCAAGATAAGGGACAAGAAGAGTGTTGATATTGTTCTTGAGAATATGAGAGAAATGGGTGAAAAGATTGACCTGAAAGAGATTAAATCATCAGAATGGTATCCAGAGTATCTACTTTCTTCATTTATTATCGTCTCTTATCAATTTTTAGGTTTAACTGAAAAAGATATATTTGAATGGGGGCGAACAGCGACTAAAGTTTCTTTTATCGCCAAGATTATCTTGAGACATCTCGTCTCAATAGACAAGGCCTTTGAGGAGTGTTCTAATTATTGGAGAAAGAACTATGATTTTGGCAATCTTGTTCCTGTTGAGATGAATAGCAAAGATAAGTATGCTGTAGTTAGAATAACTGATTATCTTTCAGATCCATTGATATGCACATTTCACGCCGGCTATTTCAAGGGCATTTTGGAATTCATCTTGCCATCAGAAAAGATAGAGATTAAGGAAGAGCGGTGTATTCACCGAGGCGATTCTTATCATGAGTATCTTATAAGTTGGGGAGAGAAAGAATAGAGCTATGTTTTTTCTGAAAGTTGTTCAATCATTAATAATGCCCAGTGCTCTTGTCCCGATGATTCTTCTTTTGGGTCTTGTCTTGTTATTTCGCAAAAGAAAAGCGAAATTGGGCAGAATCATCATCGCAACAGGACTAATTCTTTATTACCTCTTTTCCATTACACCAGTCGCCAATCTTTTACTTTTACCGCTTGAGAGAGATTATCAAGCAATTAGCTTGGAAGGGATTAGAGATGCCCAAAAAGTCGTGCTTCTTCTGGGTGGCAGAGAAAGCGATGTCTTGAGAGCTAGTGAGGTCTTGAGAATTGCTCATTTAACCAATCACGAAGCGGTCTTGATAATATCAGGCACAGATCCTTTGAATCCTAGAAGCGAGGAAGCTCTAGCAGTGAGAAATTTCTTTACAGCTAGAGGAATTCCGGCTGATAATATTCTGATAGAGGGTCAATCAAGGAACACTTGGCAGAATGTCAGGAATATTAAAGAGATTGTTGGCGAGGAGCCATTCTTTTTGGTAACATCTGCTTATCATATGAAGAGGTCAGTTAAAGAGTTCAAGAAGGTTGGAGCTAATCCGATACCGGCTCCAATGGATTTCAAGACAAGAGAAGCGAAAACGATATTCAGCTATATTCCTAGCTCTCTTAGTTTAAGAAACTCTGACTTGGCAATTCATGAATATTTTGGAATTATTTTTTACAAATTCTTATAATCTATGTTTAAAGAAGAAGGCAAAATAACATCATTTTTCAAATATATCATATTCGTCTTTGCTCCATTGAGTTTTTTAGTGGCCTTGGTTTACAACACCGAGATGTATTTTCCTTTTAATTCGCCTCGAGCCTTGTATTTCATGGCGACATCACAAATTGTCTTTTTTGCTTGGCTCTTTCTAGCGATTCACAATAAGAGCTATCGACCGAAGATTAATGCAATTATCGCAACCCTCTCTCTGTTTGTAGTTTCAATAACAGTTTCCACTCTTTTAAGTCCCAATCCATCGCTGAGCTTCTGGTCTAATCATGAGAGAATGGTAGGTCTCTTGTTCTATCTGCATCTCTTCGGACTCTTTTTAGCACTTGTCTCAACTTTGAAAACGAGAGAAGATTGGATTCCTCTTTTGGGAGTATCTGTTTCAGCAGCATCATTGGTTAGTCTTATAGGAATTCTGGATAATCACGAGATAGTTTCGTTTGCAATTGATTTTGCCAGAGGTTCAACATTGGCCAACACCTCTTTCATGGGAAGCTACCTTTTGCCAAATGCCTTTATAGCTCTTTATCTATTTCTCAGAGAAAAGAATCTATGGAAGCTCTTTTATGGACTCAATTTCTTGCTTGTCTTTTCAGGCATAGCGCTAAATCCTGGAGGTAGAGCAATGAAAGGAGCTCTCTTGATTGGACTTTTATTAATCTTTGCTCTCTATCTAGCTTTTGTTCAAAGAAACAAGATAATTCAAATATTAAGCAGAGCCATATTAATCGTCACAGCAATATCCTCTTCTGTCGTGGGCTTGATGGTCTTTTACAAAGATAGCTTTGTTAGAGGATTAGTTGAAAGTCTCCATGGTATGCCCGGGCGTTTTTCAGTTTGGGAGAGTGCTTGGCAAGGCTTTTTAGAGAAACCATTCTTTGGCTGGGGGCCACAATCTTTTGATGTCGTCTTTTTGAAATATTTTGATCCGCAGATGTTCTTGCCGAGTCATGGCAGGGAGGTTTGGTTCGACAGAGCCCACAATGTCGTCTTTGATTATCTTGTTAATTTCGGATTAATCGGAGCGACTCTTTTCTCTTTAGTTTTTGCAATCGCTATTCTAACTTTATGGAAAAGATATCTTAAAGAAGACAAGATAGACTTTCTTTTACCGATTATCTTTACTTCATTTTTTGTAGCTCATTTTGTACAGAATTTAACAGTCTTTGATATGGCAAGTAGCTACTTAGCTGTTTTCCTCTTTTTGGGATTTGTGACCTCTGTTTCTTATCCAAGAGAAGACTATTATCCTGAAAAGAGATTCAACTATCTATCTCTTGCCTTGTTGATTCCACTCTTCTTTTCTTTGAATTATTTTGTTGTTCAACCATATCAGAGTAATAAGATATTTGTAGAGTCTTTTCATAGTCCATATTCGTCTTTAGATAAAATAGAAGGCTATTCTAAATCG
>PWOE01000162.1 GCA_003557585.1 Candidatus Nealsoniibacteriota bacterium
CTCTTAGCAACACCACTTACAGAGAGTTTACCGCCAGCACCAGCTAATATCATACCGTCTTTTATGTATACCTTAGCCCCTTTTATAGTTCGCCACACACCACCTGGCGGTAACTTAGCCTGGTTCTTCTTCATAACACAGCCTCCATTTACGCTTTCTTACTGGCTTCTTTAGATTGCCAGAAGGCATCAAGTAATCGGCTCACATTCTCTTCCCGTTGTTTCTTGTTAGGGTTACGTTCTTCCGCATCAATCATCTCTTCAATATCATGCGTTGACATTTTCTTTACAACATCTACATTTACCAAACCATCATCACCCACACGTGAATCGGTGCTTCTACCGTGGTGGTCAGTAGTAGTAGGCTTTTTTGCTTCTGCTTTAGCAGATTTTTCTTCTTCTATTTTTCTACCTGCCGCCACTATAGATTCCAAACGTTTTACTTCTCTCGTATACATCTTACGGTCTTCACTTCTTGCCCCAGCCATACTACGTAAATCCTTTGTTTCCTCTAACTCACTTTCATATTCACGCAACCTCTCAGGGTCTTCCCTGATAGCCGCCAAAGCATCCCTCTCTTCCAACCTCTCATACGCATCAGCAACAGCATCCAATTTACGTAACTGGTTCTTTAGACGTGTCGCTTCCTTTTTCTTATTTAACACTGTAGACGCTACCACCCTACTACTCTCAATATCAGTTGACTGTTTTACTAAATCATGGAAAATTTGAAGGGCGTCGCTATCTATTTTAGATAAAGAATCTAACTTAGCAACCGCAGTCTTAACCTGTTCATCAGATACCGTCCCCTTCTTAGGCGCTCTTGTTTTAGTAGGCTGTTTCTCCGAATCACCACCTGCTGTGCCTGCTATGTTACCGCTAAACTGTGCAAGGAAATCCTTTACACGCTCTGGATGTTCTGCAATCTTAGAAAAGTGTTGCAGTACTTCAGAATCAGACTGGTCTGCTATACTGGGGTGTTTCTTTTTTAATTTCCCAACGTTATCTATCACACCCTGCATTGCTTTATACTCAGGAGAATTCTTAGAATACCCAGCGGAAGTAACAGCACCTAACAGCTTCGCTACAGTGTTTTCTTTGGTTGTTCTCTCTGTAAGTTCAGATACGGTTTCGTTTTCATCCTGCGAATAATAATCATCACTACCCTTAAAGCCGTCATAATCCGCTACAATCATATTTCCTTTTACCTCATAGAAAGCGTCCTTAGCACCGAATTCATCCATTAACTTACCAGATATTTGTTCTGCTTTCTTGTTAGACGGTTTACCTTTCATTTTTATCGACACACTAACACCATCATTCCTACCAGAGCTGTCTTTACTAATAGCCAGTTTGTTTACAGACGCACCTTCTGGTAGTAGCTTATTTATACCGCGCTTCATCATGGCGTCTGACCTTGCATAAAGTGGCGTTCCTTCGTAAGCAGGTGCGGAAGGCTGTTTACCTGTAGGCTGTTTACCTGTAGGCTGTGTGCCACCGCTTGCTTTACCAGACGTTCCGCTTAACTTGCCCTCAGCCCCAGCCACCACTTTACCATCTTTAAGGTAAACCTTAGCACCACGTATGGTCTTCCAATCACCACCAGCAGGTAAATTAGTTCTCTTACTCTTAATAATATTCTCAATAACGTAAAGCTCAATACCCTTACGTGCCTTTGGCGCACGTTCCCGTCCCTCTTTAAGTTTTTCTTTCACAACCTTACCCCCTTTTTTACGGTTAAAATAATTACCCTTCCCCTTCTTATGAATCGTCCCACGTGCCTGTTTATAAACCCCCGTAACCAAAGCCCAAAAGTCGTCCCCATCCGCTTCGGTCTTACCATACTGATTCATTACTATACGCTTTGCTTTTTCCCATCGTTCTTCATCACGTATGTGTTTAGGTGGCATTAATAATCACTTCCTCTACTACGCTTTTTCTTAACAGGTTGTACTATATTACGCTTTCCTACTTTAGAAGCACACCAACTCTTACCACTGGCACTCTTAACAACCACAACATCAATATTAACATCCTCACCACAAGCAGGGCATACCTGTTCAGAGCTATAGCTAACACCACCACACTCAGGAACATAACAAGTAACCCTATACAGCACCACCTGATAACACTTCCTCTCTGGTTTTTAAGACTACCTTACCATCTACTACTTTAAAAAACTTAGTATTTATACGCGACCAGCGACATCTGCAATGAGGGTGCATAATAACAGCCGCTTTCCAGTCCCTTCTTCTTTTACCTACGTTATTTTTACCGACCCAAATCTGCTTATCTGGATTTCCAGGCTCCTTAGTGAATTGATAGACCTTACCAGCAACCAGTTCCTTACACTTCACACAAGGGTCTACAGCCGATTGACCCACTACGTAATCACCTTCAGATAAGGTGGTTAAATACCCTGTGTTTATGGACTCCGCAAGTTCCGTAACAGAAATCCGTCGCCAGTCCCTATTCAAACCACCAAATTCGTCAAATAGTTGCTGTCTTAGTTTGCCTTCTGGTAGCCGTTGCCTTCTGGCATCAACAACCAAACGCTTAACACCTGATATGAAATCATTTTGCTTACTTCTAATATTTTCCCCTGCGTATAGCTCAGCCCATTTTATGGCTTCTATCTCCTGTGACTGTAAGGGTAACACTTTAATATCCGTTCCCATATCACCACGTAAAGTAAACGGTTTAATAACAGCCTTTAAGCTAACAGGTATATCATCAGGGTCAATGGTCTCCCCCTGTAACAAGTAATCAAGAACTTTACCCGTTACTAAACCCTTTACTTTCAACTCTTTTATATAATCATAATAGGAAACATTGAAATCACGCAACAATTTTTCCATATTCTGTAATTGTTTCTTGGTGTATACAGCCCCGTCAGGTGAATATCCTAAACGCCTCTGGAAACCCTTACGCACCTTAGACCGTAACTTTTCAGTCAGGTCATCTAACGACTTCTCAACGGTTTCACCATTTTCAGAATCCCAAATATCAAACATCTCAGCGTAATCTCCCCACGTATACTCACTGGTATCACTGGTATCTACGCTCTTTTTAAAGCGACCTTTTAAATAAAGTTCCATAATTTGAGGGTCTATATAAGAACGTTTAGCCGTCCGTGGTTCGTGTCCCAACTTCTTCGCTGTTTCTTTTATAACAGCCTCAAGAACCTCTTTACGCTTACCTAAATCACGCGGTCTCGGTCTCTTATTCAAACCTTCAAATGTTAAACGTGACGCATGATAAGTCCTAAAATCCTTCGCTGTAATACCCCACCGACTCAGATAGTTGTTAATCACATAATTAGAAACCGTCCGCAATTGACCCTTCGTATTGTAGTAACAAAACACTTCATCAGAATCCCTTTTACCACCAGGTTTCTTAGGTTTCTCTTTCACATTAAGAACGTCCTGCATAGCTTCTGCCAGTAGCTTGTCCTGCACAACATGGCTCTGAGGAACCCCTTTTTTACCCGTAAAATTAAAATGAATTTTAGAACCTGAGACCCTTATATGTTGCCGCTGTAAAGTGCTAATCCCAAAAACGCCATCATCAATACTCACATCATGACCTATTCTGAAACAACCCTTATCTATAAGACCAACTACCAAAGCGGTTACACGTTCTCTCTGTAAACCCCCTGCTTTTAAATCGTTTCTATAGGTACTTCTAATTTTTTTTAAATCATAACCGATTCCAACAGCACGTCCCCACTTAGTAGTAAAACGTCCTTTTGCATCCCGTGGGTGTTCCTGCTCATTCCATACCGACTTTTTTAAAAAGTCAACCGCTACCAAAACATCACCATCAAAAAAACAAAACGCTTTATATAACTCCTGATACGCGTGCTCTGCCGTCCTTACCTTTTTAATTTTTAAACCTCTTACTATACAAGGAACATGAGAAAGCCCTAAACGGCGGCTTGCTTCTACACGGTGGTGTCCGTCATGCACATCGTAAGAATAACCAATCACAACGGGTGGTAGCTCTTGCATGCTTTTTATAACCGTAACCATACTTTTAATTTTTTCATCAACAAAAGCCTTCTCTGTCTGATAAGGAAATTCTAAACGGTTAATCGGTATGTAAATCACGGTTTCTTTTAATTTTTCTGCATCTACTTTATAAGCTAACCGTTCCCTATTTAACGACTTCTCAAAACCTTCAGTGACGGGCTTCTCCAGACCCAAAAAATTAAAAAGAGCTTCCATCGAATACCAAAGCGGTAACGATAGAAACTCATAAAATTGATTCTCCAGTTTAGCTATAGCAGGGTTCGGGTCAGCTTTCCAAATATTCTGCTCTTCAACAGAACGCGGTAACGACTTCCCCAACTCAGCTAACAATTGCTGTTTATCGTAAAAAGATAAATTTAAGTTTTCAGGAACGGTAGTTGTTAATCGCACCAACGTAACCCCCGTATCAATTAATTTTTTTTTTGTTTTTACTATACCATAATAGAATAAAAAAATAAAACCATAAAAAAAATACCGAACCACGTTTAGTAGTTCGGTATCAGAAGAACTGAGATGCTAACAAAAAAATTATAACATATCACACAAAAAAAGGCAATCTGACAAAAATATCTTTTAATTTTTACATCTTCCGATAATATGTGTTATGGAAA
>PWOE01000104.1 GCA_003557585.1 Candidatus Nealsoniibacteriota bacterium
AGAAAAAAGCGAAATGCTTAAGTGGGAAAAAGATCTTCTAGGTCTTTTTGTTACCAGTCATCCATTAGAAGGCTATCAAAAGATAATTCAATCAAAAGCGACTCCCCTATCACAAGTGAAAAATGGTATCTCTGGCCAAAGAATTCAAGTCGGAGGAATTATTTCCGGGATAAAAAAAATTATCACTCGAAACGGTAAATCGATGGCTTTTGTCAGTTTCGAAGATTTAGAAGACAAGATAGAGATAGTCTTTTTCCCAGATACCGCTGAAAAGAATTCTTCTCTATTAAAGGAAAATACAATTGCTCTTATTGCTGGTAAGATTGATCACAGAGATAATGTTCCTAAGATAATTTGCGAAAAGATAGAAGAAATATTAGAAGGATAATCGAACCTTATGCTAACTTTATCACAAGAAACCAAGAAATTAATCGAAGTATATAAGAAGTCAGAAGAAGGCATCTCCTCTAAAGAAGAAGCAACCATTCATGTCGATGAAGTAGCGTCACGAGTAGCCTCTTTCTATGAAAAAATAAGGGGTATTATTGATTGGAAAGAAGAGCATCTCCTGAGAAGATCGGCGATTGAAAGGTCTCTCAAGAGAAGGCTCTTTTCAAAGATAAACATTGCCACTGGCAGCTTTATAGAAGAAAAGGTTTTAGCTGAGCCTTTGGTTTTGGAACTTATTAGATCTGGTCATTTTCCAAATGACGAGATTGGCGAAAAGAAGATTCATAAGGTTCAAAAGATAATTGACAAATATCTTTACTTGATAAATCACTCTCCTAGCGACAAGAAAAATTCAAGAATACAACTTTATCAGTGGCTATCATCAATTGCTGCCTGCGAAATTGAAGAGACGCTAACTCCATCTTTAAAAGAGAAAGCTCTAATAGATTACATGCATCAATCTTTAAAAGAGAGGGTTAAGCTAAGCGACAAGATAATCAGAGAGGAAAATATAACTCAAGAAGATAAAGACATTCAAGTTTATATAAACGTTCAAAAAGCTCTCTTTGATTTAGATTACTCAGTTATTGGCTATCATCTTTTAAAATACAAAAACTCTGATTGGTCTTCACCGTCCCAAGAAAGAATTGAATCAATCGGCCAAAACATTCACAAGATAAAGAAAGAGATTGAAGATAGTCTCGATAGCCCTCTTGGAAGCAAGATATATCAAATATGTCAAAAATATAATACCCCCTACTCGATAATAGGCAATATAATTGAAGAGGATCCTGCTAGCGCAGAAGAAAGAATGAGCAAACCAGAGATATTTGAGAATTCAATCAAAGAAAAATATAATTCAAGGTTGAAGACTTTAAAATCTAGACTAAGTAGAGCTGCTTTCTATTCCACCCTGTCTATCTTTCTTACCAATATCCTTGCTTTAATTATTCTTGAGATTCCTCTTTCAAAGTTTTTCTGGAAATCACCGGGGACAACTCATGAAATAGAGGTATTCAATACAACTCTTCCTATGGGATTTCTTTTGGTAACTATTATTGTGCCAACGCTATTAATGGCTATCCTTGTTTTAACGATAAAGCCTCCTGGCAGAGGAAATCTGGAAAAAGTGGTTATGGAAACTATAAAGATAGCCTCCGATAGAAAAAATAAAGATTCTTATGAGATTAAAAGGTTCCGTAAAAGAGGGCCAATCTTCACTGCGATTATCTCTTTGATTTACTTCATAAGCTTTGTTCTATCAATTGGAATTATCTTCTTGGGTCTCTCTTTGGTTAACTTCCCGCCATTCTCATACCTGATATTCATAATCTTCCTCTCCCTTATCGCCTTTGCAGGAAGCAAGATAAGACTAAAAGCCAAGGAGTTAGAAATGATTGATGAAAAAGATGGTTTCCTGGGAACCTTGATAGACTTCTTTGCTCTTCCGATATTAAGTCTTGGTAAGTGGCTCTCGCTTAGATGGAAGAAATACAATATCATATCCGTTTTCTTTAATGCTCTGGTTGACATGCCTCTCTCAATATTTATTGAATTCATTGAGCAATGGCGCTTTTTTCTCAAGGAAAAGAAGGAAAAACTTTAACGAAAAGAGATAAAGAGATTTTACAAGAAGTCTCTTTAATTTTATGAAAAAAGAGAAAACAAGATATTATTTAATAACTTATGGCTGTCAGGCTAATATCTCAGATAGCGAAAGAATTGAGCAGATGCTTGATTCTGCTGGCTATCTTGAATCATCAAGAAAAGAAGAAGCTGATTTAGTTATAATCAACTGCTGCTCAGTTCGTCAATCAGCGGTAGATCGAGCCTATGGTCAAGCATCAAAGATAAAAAAAGACTTCGGTAGTAGAATTATCTTTACTGGCTGTCTCTTGGAAAAAGAGAAAGAAAAAGTTGAAAGAATTGGAGAATTTATAGCAATCAATGACTTAATTAATCAATTAAGCAAAAAAGAAGTAAATGACTATTTTCAGATTGAGCCTAAATACAAGAGTAACCTATCGGCCCTTGTCCCAATTATGACTGGTTGCGACAATTTCTGCAGTTACTGTGCTGTTCCTTTTACCAGGGGTAGAGAAAAATCAAGAAAGTTCAATGAAGTTATTAATGAGGTAAAAAAGATAGTCGCTGATGGCTATAAAGAAATCTGGCTACTCGGACAAAATGTCAATTCATACAAAGATGGTTCAAAAAATTTCCACGATCTTTTGAAAGAGATTGATGCAATAAATGGCGATTTTTGGATTCGTTTCACAAGCTCTCATCCGAAAGACTTTACTAAAGAGATAATAGATGCAATGAAATCTTCCCCTAAGATAACTAATTATCTTAATCTTCCAGTTCAGTCTGGAGATAATCAAGTTCTTGAAAGAATGAATCGACCATATACCATTTCTGAATACAAAAAATGCATCTCTTTAATAAGGAAAGAGATTCCTGATATAACATTATCAACAGACTTAATTGTTGGCTTTCCTGGAGAGACTGAAAAAGAATTTCAGAATAGCAAGAAGCTTCTCGAGGAGATTAATTTTGACATGGCCTATATCTCGCGCTACTCACCTCGTCCGGGAACAAAAGCCAGCAAGCTTGATGATGATGTCTCTTTTCAAGAAAAAAAGAGGAGAGAAGAAATTTTAAACGAAACCCTAAAAAAGGGTGCTTTAAAGATAAACAAAAGATTTATAGGCAAAACCCTTGACCTCTTAATTTTCAACGAAAAGAAGGGATATCTTTTAGGTAAGTCAAAGGAATATAAGAGTGTAAAAGTGAAAAAAGAAGTTACTCCTCTCAATGATTTTATTAAAGCCAAGATAAACAAAGCTTCATCATGGGGACTAGAAGGAGAAATCATCCAAAAATAATAGTTGTTTTGGGTCCAACTGCTTCAGGTAAGAGTGACTTAGCTGTTAAGATTGCTAAGAAATTTAAAGGAGAAATAGTCTCTGCTGATTCCAGGCAGGTCTATCGTGGTATGGATATAGGTACTGGTAAGGTTGAAAATGAGTCATCAAAGAAAGATGTTTTTATACACCAAGGAATCATCCATCACTGCATCGATATCGCCTCCCCTAAAAGAAGATTTAGTGTTGCTCAATACCAAAAAGCAGCTCAAAAAAGCATCAATGATATATTAAAAAGAGAAAAGCTACCCATCCTGTGCGGTGGAACTGCTTTTTATATCAAAGCCCTTGTTGAGGGAATCTCTCTTCCTGAAGCTCTTCCTGATTGGTCTCTCAGAAAAGAATTAAACAAAAAAAACAAGCAAGAGCTATACTCTATGCTTAGAAATTTGGATCCTGAAAGAGCAAAAAATATTGAAAAAGATAATCCGAGGCGATTGATAAGAGCTTTAGAGATTGTGATTCAGACAGACAAGCCAGTTCCCGAGATAAAGAAAAACTATCAATACAATCCCCTCTTCATCGGAACGAAGATAGATCGAGAAAAACTAAACAAGAGAATAGAGAAAAGATTAGATGAAAGACTGAAACAAGGAATGATAGATGAGGTTGATAAATTAAGAGGCTCCGGTCTTTCTTGGCAAAGAATAAAAAGTTTTGGTCTTGAGTATAAGTGGTTAGCAAAATATCTCCAAAAAGAGATTTCTTATCAAGAGATGCACGAATCCTTGTTAAGAGATATCATTAAGTTCAGCAAGAATCAGATGGCTTGGTGGAAAAACGACCCTGGAATAGAATGGATTGAAAAGAATCAAGATGCTCTAAATCTCGTCAAAAATTTCATAAAAAAATAGGAGAAGCTTTATGCTCCTCCTTTCATTATCTGGATTTCGGAATCGTTGGCATTAATTATAGCCTCCATCCCAAAATCTTGAAGTGTCTTCATCTGTCCCACTGACAATGTTACCTTTGGTCTTTTTTGTTCAGGAATCATAATCTGACTCCCGACCATCAAGACAACTTCACCCTCAACTTGAACTCGATAGAGTAGGCTCTTGCCATGCAAGAATCTATCTATCATAGTGCCCTCCTTGCTAGCAAGAGGATGATTTTTGTCAATTACGATGACCCTCATGAAGTCACCTCCTTTCTGGCTAAACTATAGCATTAAGAGCTAATAAGTCAAGAAAGCTCTTTCTCTATAATCTTTTTAACTGATTCTGGATTGGCCTTGCCTTTTGTCTTGGCCATTACTTG
>PWOE01000096.1 GCA_003557585.1 Candidatus Nealsoniibacteriota bacterium
GATGCTGATGGCAAGCAGAGTATCGAGAATCGACTTTGCCACGGGCAATATAAGCACGACAACAACACCAAACAAGCAGAGGGCAAGGAGGTAATCGCCATTGCGAACCGCCCTAATTAAGAATCCCTGTTCCCGACTATTTTGCATTGGCTGCTAACCTTTGATTGGCGGTATATCGCCGATGTGTGCTATAGACGTATGCAAGTACCTCTGCGACCATACGGTACATCTGCGGTGGAATTGGTTTGCCGGGTACGCCTATTTTGAAAAGCGCTTGCGCCACGGGTTTGTTCTCTACAAGTGGCACACGATTCTCTCTTGCGATGGACTTGATTCGTTCAGCAATCAGGTTCCGACCTTTGGCGAGTATCACTGGAGCCTGGTCCCTTGCACGTTGGTACCGCAAGGCAACGGCGTAATGTGTGGGGTTGGTAACCACGACATCCGCAGATGGCACTGCTGCGAACATCTGTCTTTCCAATAACCGCAATGCCATTTGACGTCGGGCGGACTTAATCTGTGGATCGCCGTCCTGTGCTTTACGTTCGTCTTTGACCTCTCGACGGCTCATCATCATGTCCGTGAATACTTTCTGTTTCTGGTATAGGTAGTGTATCACGGCTATTGCTCCCATAGCCACCAATAGTAGGCTGAGAAGCAGCAGAGTTGTTTCGAAAAGAAAGCGACCGATCTCAATTGCCCCGAGATTTGTGTGAAAAATCTCGTGACGCACCACGCGCCGGATTCCCACTGCAATCACACCGGAGATTGCAATCAGTTTCAAAAAGTCGACCGCGAATTTCACCAGAGCTTGCTTTCCGTATTTCTGCTGAAAGTTCTTAACAGGGTTCAGCTTATTGCCTTTGAAACCCAGAGCCTTCGGAGCAAGTTTAAATCCGCTTTGCAAGCCTCCGGCTAGAATCGCTGCTCCGACTGTTGCTGCGAAAATGGGTAGCATGAGCATAACCATCGCCGCGATTCCCTCTCTGGCCGAAGAGACAACAAGCTCCGGGGTAAGGGAGATTTCCGCAAGATTTGCGAACAAAGATTGCATCAGAAAGTAGAGGGACTCTCCCACATTGCGCATGTGAAAGAGAATTACGGTAAATGCGGCAGCCAAACCGAAGACTACCTGAATCTCTTCGGCTTTTGCAAAATTCCCTGATTTCCTGGCCTCCTCGAGTTTCTTCTCGGTCGGTGGCTCGGTCTTCGAAGCTTTATCCTGATCCTCAGCCATAGGCTCTGTTTGTCCTGGTATTCATCGTGTTGGCAGAAATTGCATCATCCGCAGTGGGGTCTGTTCAATCACCTCAAGCAATATCTGAGCCAGTACCACTGAAACCAGAACCAAAACCAGTAGTCCGAGAACGATCCGCACGGCAAAACTGAGAACAAGGACGTTCATGGTCGGCACAGTTCGCCCCAAAATCGCAAAGGATAGAGTCACAATAAAGTTTACAGCGATCACTGGTGCGGCCATCTGGGTCGCCAGGCGGAAAATATTGCCGATTGTACGAATAATGTTTGTTGCATTTGTGGGTCCAATTGCATGCGATCCTGCTGGGATCAGATCGAAGCTTCGGACGAATGCCAGCAGAATCATATGGTGCACTTCCGTCGCAAAGATTATTGCTATGGAGAGAATAGTCATAGCGGTGCCCAGGGCAGTTTCCTCTTCGGCCAGGATCGGGTTGAAGAGGTTGCTTTGCATAAGGCCAACCTGCATGGAGATTAACCGGCCTGATACCTGGCAGAGATAGAAAATAAAGGCGATGGCGTAGCCCATCATGAAACCGACAAATCCCTCTCGGACAGCAAGTGCGAGCAGTTCGGTCCAGTGCTTGGGAATATCAAGAGTTCCGGGCGTAGTCGCAAACACGGTTGTGATAACGAGAAACACAGCCATTGCCGTCCTGACGATTATTGGTACCGGCTGATTGAAGAGCGGTACCAGCAGCAGCATAGCCCCGGCTCGGAAGAATACCGCTAATGCATAGATTGCGATCTCGGTGTAGTCTGCTCCCATGTCGTTTAACCGCCCGCAACGTCAGGTATGCGGCGAAACACCTCGATAGTGAAAATCATTATCTTCTCGACCAACCAAAATGCGCTTGCAATCATGACCCCTACAACTGCTACCAGTTTCGGCACGAATGCGAGGGTTTGCTCCTGAATGCTGGTTAGTGCCTGAAGTAAACTGATTGAGACGCCGACACTCACCGCTGTTGCAAGCATCGGAAGCACCATGGTCAGCGCCGTGGAGAGCATGCTGCGGAAGAGTTCAACTGCGAGCTCAGCACTCATCGCAAACACGGTTTAACTTTAACTGGTGCTCAAGAGGGAATTCTAAGTCGATACTCATGGATAAAGGCCATTCGGATTAGAAACTCAGAACCAGCGACCGGGTAATCAGGTACCATCCGTCTACCAATACGAAAAGCAGGACTTTAAATGGGAGAGAGACTATAACGGGGGGCATCATCATCATTCCCATGGACATAAGAACCGTGGCTACAATGAAATCCACGACAAGAAATGGAAGAAATATCAGAAAACCAATCTGGAAAGCAGTACGAAGTTCGCTGAGTATAAAAGATGGAATGATAACCCGCATGGGAAGCTCGTGAACCGATGCTGTACCCGAGCCCGAGAGAGCCAGGAAAAATTCAATGTCGGAAGCTCTCGTTTGCTTGAGCATGAACTCGGACAATGGCTCAGAAGCCCGATCGAGAGCTTCGAAGCTGTCGATATCTCCGGCTCTTAATGGAACGATCGCTTCCTCCTGAATCCGTTCACCAACCGGCATCATCAGGAAGAATGTCAAAAACACAGATATTCCGACCAGTACCTGAGTGGGCGGTATTGACTGCAGTCCCATCGCATTGCGCAGAAAGCCTAATACAATGATGATTCTCAGAAAACTGGTCATGAGCAGGACAATTGCCGGCGCAAGCGACAAGAGTGTCATAAGAATGACAAGCTGAATGGCGACCGAAAGGTCTCCTCCTTCTGCTGAGTCACCCAGTCGGATTGACAGGTCGAGGCCCTGTGCGGGCTGTGCACTGACTGGGGAACACAGAATGAGTGCAGCAACAATTAGGAACGCCCACTGCAATTTGTAGTTCATGCCTTATCGTTAAGGTCGTTTACGAGGCTAGAAAAATTACCGCTCAGTTTCTCCTTGGATTTCTCATCTAAAGAACATAAGAAGTTGATACGCCCGGGACAAACGCCAAGGAGTGATTTCTGGCCGCAGTAGTCGACAACCATGAGAAACTGCCTGCTGCCAAGTGCACGTGACTCCAGCAGTTTCAGGTTGCTGGATGTAGTCGCCCTGATGAGGCCACCTCGTCGAATAAAAATCCACGAGGCTGTAGCAGCGCCAGCCATAAGTACGAGCAGCACCACCACAGTAGCCAGACTGCTTCCGTTTGCAGGCAATGCGATATCCATTTCGGCCAAAACAATCACAGCATGAATCGGGTTCGTGTTCATGCTTCGATCATCTCCGTGATTTTCACGCCGAAGCAGTTGTCCACAACGACAACTTCACCCTGAGCCACAACTTTGTCGTTCAGGCAAATTAAGATCGGATCCGTTGCCTTTTGGTTGAGCTGAACGATGGTTCCTGTATTGAGTGAAAGGACTTCTCCCATGGTCATCCGGCAAGATCCCAGTTGTGCGGTGACCTCGACCGATACCTCCATCAACATGCTTAGGTTACGCTCTTTTGTTGAACTTTGATCATTCTGTTCGGCTTCATTCTTCATTATATTAAGAGCTTTGGATGATTTTCTCTCTTATGCAAAGTGCCTTACGGTCTTTCTCGATTCCGATTTCCCCGCTGAACACGGGAATACCCGCGAGTTTTAGAATTGCACTCTCCAGGCAGTTTTCAGACATGGGAATCACATCACCGGGTTTCACTGCCTGAAGCTCACCAACGGTCATTGTCCCGAGCCTTAGCGACGCCACTGCTTCGATAGGTATAGATGCGAACCTATTGCGCCAGGTCGATCTCCTTTGCATCTTGCCCGTTCCGGTTTCCTCGTCCCGTTTACTCTGAAGGTGACGAACCATGGGCTCTATGGTAAACAATGGAACAGCAAGCTGGATCCGCCCGGCACATCCGCGGATTTCAGATTCCATAGTTAAACACAGCATAGCAGCTTCAGCGTCACAGATCTGCAGTACGCTACCAACAACCTCATGTCCGACGATAGCCGGTTCCAGATGTTGATCAAACTGCCATTGCTTACACCAGCCTTGAAGTACGATAAATAGGAACTCTTCGATCAGGTCAGTCTCGATACGTGTAAGATAGCGGTCGGATTTTGGAGCCTGTCCCTTGCCGCCGAGAATACTGCTTGCTACGGTAAGTGCAAGCCGGGGATTGATCTCCATGAAACCCACTCCTGGCAGCGGATTTGCTCGAAATATAACCAGATGAGTCGGGTTCTCGATACTTTGGATGGCTGATTCGTAGTTGGTTGTTTCCAGCTTGGACATGTTGATGGTAACCTCCGTGCGTAGAAACAGCGACATTCGAGC
>PWOE01000171.1 GCA_003557585.1 Candidatus Nealsoniibacteriota bacterium
ATGTAAAATCAGGCTGATGCTCTCAGAAGAAACAGAAAGCAATATCAAAGATATCTATGCTTCTGAACTCAAGGAGTATAATGAGAATACGCTGAGCAATATCGAATTTGTACTTAACGGGGCACCAGGCGAAACATACAATTACTATCTGATTCTTGATACATCGGGTAAAGTTTCCCTATATGATGTTGAAACATGGGTAAACTTTGCTGCCATTTTTAATCTTGACTGTATTTTTGGTTATCGGTTCTATTCAAGGCGCCAGATGGTACTATCCTTCAAGAAAAAACTGGTTGAATCTAAACTAACATATTATTCTTCCATTTTAATTTCCCATATTGTCAGCTTTATTTACTCGATCAGGTTTTTCAAGTTTATGGCGGATCCTCTAAGTGGCATTTATCTGATTAAAGCTAAAGAGGGTTTTCAATATGAAAGTGTACCACAATTCCTAAAGTATGTAAATAAAAATAACATTGAAGTTCACTCTCTCCCGATTACATACCGGACATTTAAAAATGTTGATTATCTGAAAAAATCTGTCACACTAATCAAAAATATTTTTAAACTTTTTATTTTGATTTTTTATGATGAAAGAAAATAGAAGTAAATGGCTTGTAACAGGTGGTGCCGGCTTTTTCGGCATTCATATGTGCCAATATCTGGCAAAAAATGGATTTGAAGTTATTTCTTACGACAGAGATGACTTTCCTGATAGTGAGAAAATGCCGGGAATTGAAATTGTTACCGGCGATATTCACGACCACGCAAAACTTGAAAATGCTTTACAGGATATTGACTATGTGATCCACGCCGCGGCCGAACTGGCACTTGCCGATCCGGATAAAATTAATAACACCAATGGGGAAGCCGCCTTCGATTTACTTGAAATTTGTAAACAATGCGGAGTAAAAAAATTGGTTTTTACAAGCTCCTGTGCAGTTTATGGTACCCCGGATTCTCATCCCATCTATGAAGATTCACCCATTAATCCCATGGGAGTTTATGGCAAAGCCAAACGCATTGCAGAAAATATACTTTTAAATTATCAAGATGTTGAGACTGTAATTATCCGTCCGAAAAGTTTTATCGGAACTGGAAGACTTGGAATATTTCAGCTTTTCTTCGAATGGGTTGAAGAAGGCCGTAAAATTCCAATTTTTGGTGATGGAGAAAACAGATTCCAATTGCTTGAAGTTACCGATCTGGCTCACGCCTGTTATTTAGCTGCTATAAAAGGAAAAGACAAAGAAGTGTATAATGTTGGTGCTACTGAGTTTGGAACCGTAAACCACGATATAACCGCTTTTCTTTCACATGCAGATACCGGGAGCAAACTTCTTCACTTTCCATCCAGGCCTTTGAAGTTTATTTTATCCATTCTTGAAAAACTCAAGATCTCCCCTATCTATAAATGGGTATATGATACTGCGGATAAAGACAGCTTTGTTTCATCTGAAAAAGCTATCGAGCATCTCGGCTGGCAACCCAAATATTCAAACATTGAAGCACTGAAATCTACTTATGACTGGTATCTGGGTGAAGGCAAAATTATGGCACAAAAATATGGAACCGGACACAGGGTTGCATGGAAACAGGGAATCATTCGTTTTGCTAAATACTTATTCTGATATCTGATAAAGATGAGCTACTTGCCAGATAATTAACCGATCTTAATAATAACAGACATGACTGGATACTTATCTTTATTTCTCTTCCTGCTTTCAACAGTTCTGTTTGCACTTTACTGCCGCCCACAAAACAGAGTTGAATTCTTGATTAACTCTTTTTGCCTGATGGCAGCACAAATTGTGGTTTCAGCGAATATTTTATCTTTTTTTGAACAACTAAACAGCATAGGGGCCTGGTTACTTGCCGCAGTCTTGTTCTTATCCATTTCGGTTGTACTCTACTTATCTCATATAAAGAAAACCGGTTACTTGAATGACTTCTCTGTTTTCACCAGAAAGTTCTCATTTAACCTGAAGTGGTTCAAAAAATTATCACCATTCGAAAAATTTGTCTTTGTTCCGTTAATCGGCTCTGTAATTGTTCTTGGATTGATGAACCTGTTCCTGGTGTTTAACCTTGCCCCCGGAAACCATGACAGTATGACAAGCCATTTGGCCAGAATTGCTTACTATTTACAGCAGGGAAGTTATGAGTTTTATGAAGCAAACTTTTGGGGCCAGGTTGTTCATCCCCGAAATTCCACCTCGCTTTTTCTTTATTCCTATCTGATTACCGGCAATGAAAATTTAACTCAAATTGTTCAATATTTTTCTTATTGGATTACAATTATTAGTATTTATGGAATTTCCGGAAGAGCCGGAATGTCCAGTAACCAGTCACTATTCTCTGCATTGATTAGCGGTTTATTAATCTCCGTTTTGATGCAGGCAACAACAACTCAAAATGATCTGCTTCTAACCGCTTTAATCGGTTCCATTGTCTACTATTTTTTTGGTTTCAAAAATGATGGCAAGAAGCAACATCTGATATTAGCATGTATCGCTATTTCCATCTCCCTTGGCGTGAAAGCATCCATTGTTTTAGCGATGGTACCGGTTGCTTTTATAGCCATATGGTGTTTTAACAGAAACGGAGATACATTAAAAACACAGATCAATCATTATCTTTTAACAGGAATTGCATTTCTGGTATCTGTTATATTGTTCACACTGCCATCAGGATACTTTTTCAATATTCAGAAATTTGGACATCCACTTGGCCCGGAGATGATACGGGTGTCTCACACATTTGAAAGTAAATCAGCCGAATATATAGTAAAAAACGGAATCAGAAATTCGGCAAGATATGCCGTTGAATTTGTATCGTTAGATGGATTGCCGACCATAACACCTATTAGAAATGCCCAAAAACGAATCCGAGGATATTCACAGAATTATTATCAAGAACATGTTCATTTAACTGATTCTAATACTAATATAGATGAAACTGAAATTCAGTCAACTATTGAATATACTGGCAATCGTTTTTGGATCAATTACCTGATGGATTCTCAGGCAGCACGTGCCCAATTTAATTATTTTAAAATGCCTGTTTCTAACGAAGATTTTTCCTATTGGGGAATATTTGGTTTCACACTAATCTGGCCGCTACTTTTTTACTCATTATTTTCGAAAAAACCGCCATCAGGTTTAAAAATATTGGCCATAGCTGCCATCATATTTTTCTTGTTACAGGCTTTTTCAGGTCCTTATGACCCCTGGAGGGGAAGGTACTTCAATATTGCAGTAATATTTGCTTTACCTTCATTAGGCTTGATACTATACACAAAATACAGATTTATTAGATTATACTTATTGCTTGTCATATTCATAGGTTGTATATCTGCTTTTTCAGGAAATATTTTAAAATCAGGACAGATATCAGCTGTAGAATCAAGTGAAAATCGTTATACATTCGATTTCTTGTTTACTAAAGACAGAATAGCTCAATTAACCCGCCTTGGACAATATTATGAACCTGTCAAAGCTTACGAGGATATTGTTCCGGAATATGCAAGCGTAGCTGTCTATCTGCCAGGTGATTCTTATGAATACCCTCTTTTTGGTAAAAATTTTACCAGAAAACTTTATCCGGTCAATTCATTTATCAATGGCGTTCAGCCAATACCTGAGGGTGTGGAATATTTGCTTTATTCGAATGGTTACCCGTTTGCAGACATTGAAAATGATATTTATTTAGGGCAATTAAATTATAGTAGTACTAATTGGTATCTGAGAATGCTTAAACCTTATTAAATCCAAAATTGTCATTCGAACAATGACAATTTTACCCGAAAGGCAAAAAGTCCAACGACTTTTTTGGGTTAAAACAAGCTTCATCGATTCTATACAATTATTTCTTTTACAAAATCATTATTTGGATTTCAGGTTGGATAATAAATTCGAATGCAGAAAATACTTTCTTGCACCAAAATTCCATACAAATACTAAACCTGTGGCAAAAATTTTAGAAACCATAAAATAATAACCTAAAAACTCAGTTACCCCCCAAATAATTACAGTGTTTAAAGTCAAGCCAACACCACTTATCACTAAATAAAAGAGAAATTCCTGATACTTTTTTTTTACTGCCCTGAACTTAAAAATCCATGAAACACAAAGATAATAGTTCAGAATTGTGGCGACTAAAAACGATATCATGGATGATATGATATAATTAACCCCTAAATAATGGGTTACTATAAACAAGAGTGCGAAATCAAGAATGGTACAAACACCACCAACAATTGAATACTTAGCCGCCTGATTAACTATTTCATGCTTTAATGAAGCTTGAAAGTATTTAATACTCTTGATCATATGAAATTATCGTAAATTATTATGTAAGAATAAGACATATCACTTTTTCTGAAATAAATAATCATACAGTTTCAACACTGCATCATCGATGCTTAATTCATCCGTATTAATGATTACTGATGACTCTGACTTTACTTCTTCATGATCAGCATCAAACCCCGTCAAATTCGTAATCTCACCTTTCTTCGCTTTTTCATACAATCCTTTAGGATC
>PWOE01000009.1 GCA_003557585.1 Candidatus Nealsoniibacteriota bacterium
AACTTAAAGATATCAGGAATTAGTTTTGTTGGTTGCCCTATTACAGATTTAACAAGCATCGTCTTCTTGCCACCAGAACCAGAGATATTTATTAGTGGAGGATCTGATTGTGAAAGTATAACAGTTGAAGTTTCTCATGATCAGCTACCTGGTATGTCAAAGTCGATTCTAATTAACAGAGTCGGTTTAATAGAGATAGTTGAATAAGAATAACTTTTTAATCTCAAGATAGATGAGAAATTGCAACAAAAAGAATCAAAGAGGAATAACTTTACTGGAATTGATGGTAACAGTTGCTGTTATCTCTATAGGAGTCGTTGGTATCTTTCATTTAATACAAAACACTATTCTGTCAGCTTCAAGCGTCAGATTAAGAATCACAGCCACCTATCTAGCTCAAGAGGGGGTAGAGTTGGTCAAGAATGTTAGAAGCACTAACTGGATTAAAGAAAAAGATAGCTGGCTATCTGGAATGCTATTTTGTTCTGGTACTCACGGCTGTGAAATGGCCTACAACGATTCCAATGATGGAAGTCTACGTGAAGTCTTGTCAGAAGAAGATTTAAATTATTTAAAGATAAACAATGATGGCTTTTACGGCTATGCAGCAGGTATTGAAACTCTGTTCAAGAGGCAGATATATGTTGAACAGGAGAACATTGACGGAGTTGATGTTGCCAAAGTAACAGCAAAGGTCTCTTGGCAAGAGAGAGGAGATGACCACCAAGTAGAGGTTGTCTCAGTATTGCGTAATTGGCGATAATTCGATGTTTTTTAAACACAAAATTAAAAATCAAGGATTCACTTTAGTTGAAGTTCTAGTTGCTACATTTGTCTTTTTCTTGGTTATTGGGGCAGCTGTTGGTTTGCTTGTTAGTTCTGTTCAATCACAAGCAGTGGCTTTGGCAGAACAGAAAGTGGCTGCAGAGATCAGTTATGTTGTCGAGTATATGAGCAGGTCGTTGAGAATGGCAACAAGAGATGCCACTGGCGACTGCTTGGAATTTGAAGATTATAACTACCTTTCCCTAAATGAAGGGCAAAGGATTAGATTTTTGAGCTACAATGAGCAATGTCAAGAATTCTATTTCAATGATGGTAGAATTTATGAGAGAAAATCGAGTGACAACACTAGTGGTAATTTTCAACCAGCCCTACCGATGACATCATTAAATGTCGTTGTTGATGATTTTCTCTTCAGCAATGGAGAAAGCGACTGGCATTTACGGGATAATCCAAGCGAGGGCAATCAACCAAAAGTTGCTATTAGCATGAAGATTAGCCCAAAGGGACCAGGGGCCTCTATGGTCTTGCAGACATCAGTTTCTCAAAGGCTTTTGAATGTGCCTAGGGTTGCTGATTTACCAATAACTCAAGGATTAGCTTTGCGCCTAGATGCCAGCGCTATTACTGGACTAAGTGACGGTGATCCTGTCTATCAATGGGATGATTTGTCGGGGAATAACAATCACCTTACTCAGGGTGACAGCAATAGGCAGCCGGAATACCATAATGACAAAGTTTTATTTGATGGCAATAATGACTACTTGGAAGTACCAGCATTTTTAAGCTCCCCATTTGACTCTGTTTCTGTCTTTTTAGTTGGGGATTTTGCGGGGTCAACCAACGATGGATGGGGTTATGGATTAATACAAAGTACCGGTAATGTTGGTTCTGCATCATTTTTTAGTGGTATAACGGGCACTCATGGAGATAATGGTTCTATTAATATTACTTTGGATGGCAATTGGTCGAATGGAGAGATAGAGATATATCCTAATAAAGGAGATGCTAGAATTCAGACATTAATATATGGCAATTCAAACTATAAAGCATATGTTAGTGGTAGCGAGGAATTAGATCAAAGCGCTGCATCAAGTGTAAGTATTTCAGGAACATTTAATATTGGCGGCCACAGCAATCACAATAGATCTGTAGATGGTTCTATTTTTGAAGTAATTGTCTATGATAGAGCCCTTTCTGACTCAGAGCGCCAACAAGTTGAATTATACTTGTCTAATAAATGGGGAATAAACTTATCAAACTAATGAAGTCAAAGAAAAAAGGATCATCACTATACTTCGCTCTAGTCATCATGACTGTGGTATCAGGAATTGCCATAGGTCTTAGCGCGGTTTTAATTAACCAAATTAGAATAGCTAGAGGCATGGGGAACTCAGTTGTTGCTTTGTATGCAGCAGATAGTGGTATAGAAGATGCTTTAGAGATAATGAGAAGGCTTGGAGAAGATGGGGAAGCTAAACTTCTTACTGTAGGTGAACAAGAGATAAGTGTTGGAGAACTCACAGCAACTTACAAGATACTTGCTACTTCATCAGATGAACCTGCTTGCAGTGCCAAGAATTTTTGCATTAAATCAATTGGCGAATTTTTGAATGTCAGAAGAGCGATAGAGATAGATTTTTAATATCATTATCTCAAGAAAGCCCCGAAAGAGGCTTTTTTCTTTTGTTTCAAATTGCTATAATCAATAAAGATGACTAAAAAAGAAGCCCAAGAAAGGGCTGAAAAATTAAGAAAAATTATAGATCATCATCGCTATCTTTATCATGTTTTGGATAAAGAAGAGATTTCAGAAGAAGCTCTTGATTCTTTGAAAAAAGAGCTTTTTGAAATAGAAAAGAGATATCCTGAATTGATCACTCCTTGCTCGCCGACTCAAAGGGTTGAAGGCAAGCCGTTGGATAAGTTTAAAAAAGTTAAAAGAGAGACTCCGATGCTCTCTTTGAATGACGCTTTCTCTAAAGATGACATTATCGATTGGGTTAAAAGAATTGAGAAGATTATCAAGAAAGAAAAGATTGAGTTTTTTTGTGAGCTCAAGATTGATGGCTTAGCTTTTGAACTTGTTTATGAGAAGGGAGTTCTAGAGCTTGGCTCAACCAGAGGAGATGGCTTGATAGGGGAAGATGTTACTCAAAACATTAAAACAATTCATTCCATTCCCTTGAGAATTAAAAAGTCAGAGAAGTTAAAGAAAGAGATCAAAGATCTCGTTGATAAAGACAAGATTATAGTTAGAGGAGAGGCCTTTTTAAGCTATAAAGAGTTTGAAAGGATTAATAGAGAGAGAAAGAGAGAAGGTCTCGATCTGTATGCCAACCCTAGAAATGTTGCAGCGGGATCGATTAGGCAATTAGATTCTGTAATCGCAGCCTCCAGAAAGATGGATTCTTTTGTTTATGACTTAGTGACCGATTTGAAAGCTCAAACTCATGCAGAAAAACACTTCTTGTTAAAGGAATTAGGTTTTAAAATTAATTTTTACGAGAAGGTCTGCTCTAATCTTGATCAAGTCTTTGATTTCTATCAAAAGATAATTTCGATAAGAGAGAAACTTCCTTACGAGATAGATGGAGTCATCGTTACAGTTAATGACAATGATGATTTCAACAAGCTAGGCTTCATTGGTAAAGCTCCCAGAGGGTCAATCGCCTTCAAGTTTCCATTGAAAGAAGCATCGACTGTCGTGGAAGATATCATTATCCAGATTGGCAGGACAGGAGTCTTGACTCCAGTGGCTGTCTTGAAACCAGTTGATCTCTCTGGGGCGAGAGTTGGTCGAGCGACTCTGCACAACAAAGATGAGATAGAAAGGCTTGGGATAAAAAAGAGAGACACTGTTGTAATCGGCAGAGCAGGCGATGTTATTCCAGATGTCGTTAGAGTTTTAAAAGAATTGCGTAGCGGTAAAGAAAAGAGCTTTGTTTTTCCTGACAAGTGTCCATCTTGCAAAACTCCTATCAAAAAAGTTGTCAAAACTTCAACAATCTTTTATTGCCCCAACAGAGATTGATTGGCTCGCAAAAAAGAATACTTCAATTACTTTATCTCAAGAAAAGGCTTTAATTTTGAGGGCCTAGGAGAAAAAATTGCCAATAGATTAATTGATGAAGGGATTGTTAATTCACCAGCGGATCTATTTTTCTTGAAAAAAGAAGAACTTCTTTCTTTAGATGGTTTTCAAGATAAATTAGCAGATAATATAATCAATTCGATAAAAGAAAAGAAAGAGATCGACTTGGCAAAATTCATCTACTCTTTAGGGATAGAAAATGTTGGTGAAGAGACAGCACGTCTCTTGAAAAAAGAGTTTCATAATTTAGACAAGATAAAAGAAGCATCATTAGATGATTTCTTAAATATAAAAGATATTGGCGAGATAACAGCAGAAAAGATATTTGAATGGTTTCAAGACAAAGAGAATCTTAGATTTTTAGATAAATTGAAAAAGGCGGGAGTGGCAATTAAACAAGACAAGAAATTAGAAAAAAAGATTAATAAAACTTTTGTCTTCACTGGTTCTTTGAAATCTTTAAGCAGAGATTCAGCCAGAGAAAAGATTCTTGATCTTGGTGGTAAGGTTTCTCAGGAAATATCTTCCAAGACAGACTTTCTTGTTGTTGGCGATAATCCTGGCTCAAAACTGAAAAGAGCAGAAGAGTTGAATGTTAAAAGAATAGATGAAAAAGAGTTTTTAAGGATAATAAGTTTATGACATCTACAATCATTAA